>NZ_JADMOD010000008.1:0-126924 GCF_015558525.1 Anaeromassilibacillus sp. D41t1_190614_C2
AGCGGGTATCGAACCCAATGTTGTCAACGTCAAGTTTGCGAACAGCAAGATCCCGCACACCGGCGGCATGGGCACCACCCTCTTCACCATTGGCGGCGTTGTGCTCCTCGCGGCGGCGGGCACTCTGTTTGTCGTCTCCCGCAGAAAGCAGCAGCACAGCTAATCGGGATGGCGCTGAAAGTGCAAATTAGATCAAATTAAAACGGTTATATACCGCGGGGAGGGAGGTAGCTCCCTCCCCTGCGGTATCGTTGTTTTGCCGCGGCGGCAGGAGCTTTTCCACAGAATTTGGTCTGCGGGAAAGCTCGTACCTCCGGGAAGGGTGAAAAGGATTTTGCGTAAGAACATGAAAAAAAAACGAAAAATTAGCACGCTTCTAGCGGTTTTGTTGCTGATTGTAGGGCTGGGGGTTTTGCTGTATCCAAGCCTGAGCGACCTTTATTACCGCTGGGAAGCAGAGCAGGAGATTGCTCAATATAATCAAGTTGCAGAAGCAACACAAGAGGATTATTCCGACCTTTGGGCTGCGGCGGAAGAATATAACCGCAAATTGGCACAGGGCAATGCCTTTTCTGTTGCCGCGACAGCGGAGGAAGAGGCTAAAATTGAGCAATTCCTCAATCCGCTGGGCAATGGGATGATGGGGTATATTGATATTCCCAAAATCAATGTCCACCTTCCGATTTACCAGGGGATTGAAGAACAGGCGCTTCAAGCAGGCGTGGGATTCTGGCCGGGCACCAGCCTTCCAACAGGAGGCCCCAGCACACATTGCGTGCTTACAGCCCATAATGGCCTGGTCCGCGCAAAAATGTTTACGGATTTGGACCAGCTAGTAGAAGGCGATACGTTTTCCCTGTCCATTTTGGATCGGGTATTGACCTATGAGGTGGATCAGATCCTTGTTACAGAACCGGATGAGGTGGACGCACTGCAAATTGTAGAGGGACAGGACTACGTTACCCTTTACACATGTACCCCATATGGCGTGAATACCCACCGGCTTTTGGTAAGGGGACACCGCATTGAGACACCGGAAAACGTAAATTTGGGCAATGGAGCCGTGGATATCATACGGACGCAATCCGGTATGACGGTTTTGATTACCCTAGCAGTGGTTGGGCTTCTCATTCTGCTTTTCCGCATTTGGCGCATCTTCCGCGCCCGCAAGAAAAAGCAGCAAACATAAGAGATTTTACGAGGCGGTGATCGTTCCATGAATATACAACGGTTTTGGAAAAAGTTTGCAGTTGCCTTTATGGCCCTGGTATTGCTGTTGCCTTGCCTGGCAATACCAGCATTTGCATACAATCCAATCGATACCAGCCGCGAAACGTCCCTGACCGTGCATTTTGGCGAAGGGAGCACGGATTTTTCCGGCGTGGAATTCCGGATTTACCGGGTGGCCGATGTATCTGAATCGGGTGAATTTACCCTGGCTGGCGATTTTGTGGATTATCCCATTTCCCTGGAGAATTTGGATAATGCGGGGTGGCGTGCTCTGGCCCAGACCTTGGCAGGCTATGTTGCCCGCGACCATCTGGGCCCTTATAAAACGGCAAAGACCGATGAAAATGGGCGGGCATTCTTTGACCATCTGCCTACGGGCTTGTACCTTGTGATGGGGGATTCCTATGAGAAGGGCCGCACAACCTATACGCCTGACCCATTTGCCCTTTGCCTACCGAACCCGGATGGGGAAACAGGGGAATGGATTTATGATGTGGAAGCCTCCTGTAAATATGACAGCGAGTATGATCCTCCTCACGGAGGGGGCGGCGATGATGACCCATCAAGTGGCGGTGGAGGTGGTACTCCTGTGACCGTCACCCGCAGGGTGCAGAAGATTTGGGACGACAGCGGCCATACAGAAAACCGCCCGCAAGAAGTAGTTGTTCAACTCTTGAAGGATGGCGTGGTTTCCAGCACGGTGACGCTAAGCGCAAGCAACAATTGGTCCTATACTTGGTCGGGGTTGGATGCAAATTCCAATTGGCAAATAGTGGAACGCGATGTAGCAAACGGATATACCGTTTTGGTAGAACGGGAAGGCGACCTCTTCCGTGTAACCAACACCTACCAAGAGGATGTACCAGTCACCCCGCCTTCCACAGGGGAGTCCGAGGCCCCGCCCTCGGCGGAAAGCATCGAGCCAGCGCCTGAACCTGAGCCTGAGCCCGAAGAGAAGCTGCCCCAGACGGGCATGCTTTGGTGGCCTGTTCCGGTGTTAGCCTGCGGTGGAATATCGCTGTTTTTTGCCGGATGGGCCCGGCGCCGGAGACAGGAGGATTCGGATGTATAGAAAACATGATAACAATCGGAAACGTCGTTCCGGTACCGTGTTCATGTTAGGAGGGCTGCTGCTATTCGCAGCAGCCCTTTTTTTGACAGGATATAATCTGTGGGATGAACAACGGGCCGGGGACGCGGTGGCCGCTATCTTGGAACAAATGTCAGCGCTCCAGGGACGTGCGCAGGAAGGGCTGGGGGCCACGGGGGGCCAGGATCAAGAGGTACCGGATTATGTGCGAAACCCGGATATGGAGATGCCAACCGTGCAGATTGATGGAGAGGCATATATCGGGGTTTTAGAATTTCCAAGCCTCAGCGTGTCCCTCCCAGTCATAAGCGATTGGAGTGCGGCAAAATTGAGGACAGCACCCTGCCGCTATACAGGGTCTGCTTATCGGGACAACCTCGTCATAGCGGGGCATAATTATCGGACGCATTTTGGAAAGCTGCAAAACCTTTCCCTTGGGGATACCGTGCTATTTTTTGATGCGGATGGAAATCGATTTGCATACGAAGTAGCAGGGGTTGAGGAATTGGACTCCACCGCCATCGAGGAGATGGTCACCGGGGATTGGGATCTGACGCTTTTCACCTGCACGCTCAGCGGGCAGACCCGGTTCACCGTGCGTTGCATAAGATCTGAATAGCTGCTTCCCGCATTTAAGGGGAGAGAAGGCCATAGAAAAAGTCTGTTGCACCGCACCGAAAGGCGTCAAAGGAAATGGTATGGGAAGATACACTGTACAGCTCAGCCAGGCGCTTCTGTAAGGTTTGCCAGCAGATCGCCCACACTTATAGCAAACGCTGGGAAAGAAAATGATACCATCCATGCGGGAATCAAAAAGGGGAGGCCGGCGTGCAGATGGGATCGGCCGCAGATACGGGTTTCCCCAGCTTCCACAAGGATATTGTAAAAATGGCTCCGGAAAGCATTCGCTTTCCGGAGCCATTTTCAACTACATTTATTGGGGGGCAGACATGCTTTTACATTGTTTCTCCAATGCCGTATGGACGGGCTGGCTTTCGGATTCGTTACACAGCAATACAAGAATATCGCCAGCTTCCAAAATGGTATCCCCATGGGGGACGAGCTCCTGGTCGTGCCGTTTGACCGAAACCACCAGTGCCCCGCTGGGCCAAGGAATTTCCTGGATGGTTTTGCCGCACACTGGCGCCCCAAAACAGACGGGCGACTCGATCAAAAGCTTTTCGCCACTGGGTGGAGGAGTGGCGCCCTGCTTTTTCATGAGCCTTTCCAGGAGCATGTCATAGACAGGCTTCGCGTGCAACAGATCTGCAACGGCGTAGGCGGTCAGGGAGACCAGTGAGAGGGTCAACAGATGGGAGAAATTCCCGGTCATTTCACTGATCAAAATGATGCCAGTAATGGGGGCCCGGACGATTGCCGCAAACAGGCCGGCCATACCAAGAATGACAAAATTTTGCAAAGGATTTTCAATGCCACAGAGACCTAATACTTCGCTAAACGTACTGCCAGAGATCGCCCCCAATACCAGCAGCGGGAGGAAAATGCCACCAGGGACACCCGATCCAAAGCTGATCATGGAAAAGAGGAATTTCAGGCAAAATAGCAACAGCAGGGACTGGATTGCCATATCTTGCGAGACAAGCTCAATGAGGTTGTGGCCGCCGCCTAATACCAGCGGATATACAAGCAGACATGCGCCCGCCAAAAGGAATGGAATGGCGGTCCGGATGAACTGCGAACCAATTTTGCTGTATAGGTCCTGAGATTTCGCCACGCAGAAATTATATAGGGTCCCCACCAGCCCCAAAAGGATGCCGAGAATCAAGACCATCCAATAATTTTGCAACGGCATCATCTGTGCAGCAGAAAAGTCAAAGACCGGTTTTAAGCCGAAAACATAGCGGGAAATAAAATCGGCTGTAATAGAAGCCGACATTGCAGACAAAAGGACATCCGTTGAGAAATTCTTATGTAGCTCTTCCAAGGAAAAGAGCACGCCCGCAAAGGGGGCGTTAAAGGCGGCGGCAAGCCCCGCGCTTGCACCGCATGTCATCAGCATTTTTTCTTCAGTCTTGTCGCGATGGGATAACCGGGACACGCCTTTTCCCGCCATAGCGCCCATCTGGATGGAGGGCCCTTCGCGGCCCAGGGAGAGCCCTGCGCCGATGGTCAGGATCCCTCCGATAAATTTTGCCAGCAACACCCGCCACCAAGTCTGCGAGAGCCCGCCTTGCATTTCCCCTTCCACCTGCGGGATGCCAGAGCCACTGATGAACGGTTCTACGCGGAGAAGCAGCGTTACCAAGGCGGCAATGCCTAAGAGAGCAAGCATCCAGAGGGAAACAGCCCAGGGATGGGCGGAAAGAAATATCCCAATGGATTGCCGGAAGGCATCCGCCTGTTCCAATGAAACCCGAAAGAGCACCGCGACCATGCCCGCGGCGAATCCAACGGCGATTCCCTGCAATACCAAAGAATAACGGAAGCTGCGGAATCGTTTGATCAGCTTGGCCGTGGTAGTTTGATCCTGTTGCAAAGAGTTGCACCCCGTTTCTCATTCTCATCTTTCCCTTTGAGGGACAAGTATGCTTTTTTATATTATAGCACGGAAGGCAAAAGCTGTCGATTGAACGTGGCCACGGCAGGAAACGGCAATTGCCGTTGGTGCGGATGTTTATATCGGTTTTAATGCTTTATAAAAGGATCTCTAAGGGAAAGGAATATAACACAAAAGATGAAATGCCGCTATGCTCCTGGAAAATAGGGGAATGGGATACCCTGATATCCGCGGCCGAGCCATTGAGGCCACAAAGAGGGAACTGCTTTTTTACGGGGCATGGAAATCGTACCGTTCCCTTTTGGGGGTGAGCGGAAATTTTCCGGAAACCTTGTCCGGTTTCAGAACGCGCGATATCGGGGAGAAGCCGGCATAGCGGCGTTGTAGCCCCTTCACCCCAAGGGTTCAAACGGAAGATGGGGAAATCAAAGTGAAATAGAACGAACCGGGGTAAGCGTCCAAAGTACCAGGAACCGTTGCTCCATAACATCAAGTCCATCTTGTCCAAGTAGCGGAAGGGCTTGCTGCCTGCGAAGGACAGGCGGCAAGCCCTTCCGCTTTGCCTTGATACAGCGGCTATTGTAATGACCCGGATCACCCACCAGCTCGTATGGAAAATTCCATCCGGCCAATCCTTTCAGATAGAGCAGATCCCTTTTGAAGGACCCGGAGAAGCTTGTTATCCCTGTATGGTCCAGGCAGTTGCCTTTGCGGCCCATGCTCTGCTGGATGCCGTTTCTTTTGCACATACGCCGGCACAGTTTATGTTGCTATTGCCGGCCCTGGCTTGGAGTGGGAACCAGCCCTGTCCCATCTGGGATCGTTTTAACAGACTTATCCAGCATAACCGTTCCAACAAAAGGGGCATGTTGTGCTTCCGGTTATGAACCATTTTGCGCTTTGTAATCGATTCCCCATTGTTCCATGGCCTTAATGATAGGGCGCATCGATTCGCATAATTCGCTCAAAGAATATTCCACCCTTGGAGGGACTTCCGGATAGACCGTCCGTGTGATGATGCCGTCTTCTTCCATTGAGCGCAGGCTGTCCGTCAGAACTTTTTGGCTGATCCCCTCTAAATTTTTGCGCAGCTCGTTAAAACGCCACGGGCGCGCAAGAAGGTTGCGCAAAATCAAAAGTTTCCATTTACTTCCCACCATTTGTACGGTAATCCAGTATGCAAGAGGCGTACAAAGGGAAATGGAACAAGGCCGTATCCATCGCTTGACTTTTGAGAAAGCCCCAATATAAGGAGGGGATGAACGTGTTAAAAGATATGTTGTCTATTTTTACGGATAGAGCAGATTTTTTCTGGGAGTTATTGCTAGAGCATTTGGAAATAGCATTGGTTTCTATTTTGATTGCCATACTGTTCGGAGGGCTTGTAGGGATTCTGATCAGTGAATTCCCAAAAGCCGCAAGGCCGGCGCTAGGCGTGATCAATTTTTTGTATACGATACCGTCCATTTCTATGCTCGGTTTTTTGATCCCCTTTTCAGGTGTGGGCAATGCAACGGCCATTATAGCGCTGGCTATGTATGCATTGCTGCCGATGGTACGCAATACGCACACGGGTATTACGAATGTAGACCCCTCTATTTTGGAAGCGGCGAAAGGTATGGGAAGCACAAAAGCGCAGATTTTGTTTAAGATCAAACTCCCGCTTGCTATGCCAGTGATTATGTCGGGGGTTCGCAATATGGTGACGATGACAATTGCCCTTGCAGGTATTGCCTCTTTTATTGGTGCAGGGGGGGTTGGGGTCGCGATTTACCGGGGCATTACGACCAATAATGCGGCAATGACAATGGCCGGCAGCTTGCTGATTGCTTTGCTTGCCCTTGCAATGGATTTTATCCTTGGTTTCATTGAGAAACGTATCCGGAGACACAGCGCAAAAGCAAAGAGAACCAACAAAATGATGGCTGCCGTTGCGGCTGTCCTCTGTTTGGGCATTGTAGGGGGCGCCATAATCCATATACCGCAGAAAGACACCATACATATAGCCACAAAACCGATGACGGAACAATATATCCTCGGTGAAATGCTGGACATCCTGATCGAACAGGACACAGATTTGAATGTTGAGCTGATGCAGGGGGTCGGCGGCGGGACATCGAATATCCAGCCCGCAATGGAGAGCGGGGAATTCGACCTGTATCCTGAGTACACAGGCACGGGTTGGAATGCGGTCCTCAAACACGACGGTTTATATACCGAAGATTTATTCGGTGAATTGAAAAATGAATATAGCGAACAATTCCATATGGATTGGATTGGGATGTACGGCTTTGACAATACGTATGGTTTGGTTGTCCGCCGTGAAATTGCAGAAAAATATAACCTTAAAACCTATTCCGATCTCAAATCTGTAGCAGGCGATCTCACATTTGGTGCAGAATATGATTTCTTCGAACGCGAGGACGGCTATGACGCCCTTTGTGAAACCTATGGGCTGGATTTTGACAAAACAATGGATTTAGACATTGGGCTCAAATATCAGGCGATCCGCCAGGGAAAGATCGATGTGATGGTGATTTTTACAACAGACGGGCAACTGTCGGCTTCAGATGTGGTTGTTTTAGAAGATGACAAGCATTTGCAACAGCGCAGAGAATGCAACATCCGAGCTGGCTCCAACCAGAGTATTCTTCGATACAGCGGACTTCTCCGGTGCCAGGATTGCGGCCGTAGTTTCGTGGGAAAACGCGTACGTCTGAAAAGCGGAGAACGGGTAGAATATCGCTGCGACACTTACCATCGCTACGGAAAAGAATACTGCACCTCCCACACGGTGGAAGAAGCTGCTCTCGACGAACTAATCTGCAAGGAGCTGCTGGCAACGAAGCGGATGTATCAGGCAAACTGGGACGCCATGGACAAACTGATCGAACGGTGGCGTCCCAAAGCAGCCAGCGCTGTGGCGCAGATCAAAAAGCTGAAAGAACGAATCGATGTTTTGGAGGAAGAACTGGAGGTGATCCTGATGGAACGAATTCGGGACAAGTCGAATGCGGAGCGATACGAACGGATGATCCACAAGCGGGAAAAAGAAATCGCGTCGGCAAAAAAGCAGATCGAGGATCTGCAAAACATGGAGGCTGCCCTGCGGGATCGACAGACAAGGCTGAAACGAGATATCAGCCTAATCGATGATATCCTGAAAGAAGGGCGGATGTCCGAGGCGCATTTGCGGATGCTAGTGGATAAGATCTATGTTCGCGAGGAGAATGGAAAGCTGTCGCTGGAAATTTGTTTAAAAGCCCCCTTCCGGGATCATGTGGATATTTACGAGAACGGACAACAGGTCGACTCTCTCGTCTCTCTTAATTATGACTTTGATCGGCTAGCGAATATTCTCATGGAGGACGAGATAGAAGACGAGATGGAGGCGTAAGGAAACATGATGCGGGCCTGGATCTATGCAAGATTGTCCAACGACGATGACCAGGAAATGAATTCGCTCCTGAACCAGCAGGAGATTTGCCGGACATTTGCCAAACAGAACAGCTATCTGGTAATTGGGGAATCCTTCGATGATAACGTCAGCGGCATGACCTTCAGCCGCCGTGGCCTGGATAAGCTCACGGCAGCTGTAAACGATGATAAAATTGACGCCGTTCTTGTCAAGGATCTGTCCCGCCTTGGTCGTCATAGGACCCAGACCGCGTTATTGATTGACTTTCTGCGGGAACATGGGGTTCGGGTGGTATCCATAACAGAAGGGCTGGATACCTCCTCGGAAGAAGACGATCTGGTCATCGGTGTCCGTAGCCTGATGAACGATTATTATGCCAGAGATATTGGCAATAAGATCCGGGCTGGGTACCGTCAGAAACAGCGGGAAGGTATCGTGATTACTCCTCCCTTTGGCTATCAAAAAGATCGAAATACCAATACAATCGAACTTCACCCGGAAGCATCGGAAACCGTGCGGGCCGTCTATTCCCTATACTTACAAGGTTATGGGCAAAAAGAAATCGCCCGCAAGCTCAATGCGCTGGGGCGAAAGACACCGGCGCAGCTCCGGGCGGAACAATGCGGCAGAGAAGTTTGTGCGTCAAGTAAAACCAGGGATGGGCGCTATGTATGGACATATGCCAGCGTAAAAAATATCCTGGTCGAGGAGGCTTATACCGGGGTGCTGATCAATCACCGATCGGAAACCAACGGCGGCAAGGCGAAGCGATTGGATCAGACGGAGTGGTACCGGCACGAAAACTTCTTTCCTGTCATTATCGAGCATGGCATCTGGGAGAAGGTTCAGCAAAAACTGAAAGCGCAGGCCCGCCCGTCCAATGGCAACAAAGCGAAACACCGCTATGTCGGACTGATTCTCTGCAAAGAGTGCGGAAGCCCCTTTGTGCCGATGATCCGGTACTGGAACGGCAAGCGGCGCGTGGAGTATGTGTGCAAGGGATACCATCGGAATGGGAAAAGCTATTGCAGTTCCCACCGCATCCATGAGGAAGCACTGGATGCAGCAGTGCAGGAGTTTGTCCAGACCATGCGAGACAGGATGGCCGAGGCGCAAAAGGAACTGAAACGGAAGCAAAAAATGTGGGCGTTGAGGAAACCGGTCCTCGACGCCCACATTTTTGCGTTACAGGAGAGAATTCAGGAGTTGGAGCAGGATGTGGAGGGGATTGTGATGGAAAAATTGAAGGATAGCATTTGTGCCCCATAACTATTTGCTGTAAAAGGGTTTTCCTGAAAATAGAATGTTTTTATTTAACTAAATCTCAGAAGGAGCTCATCCATATTAAAAACCTTTGTTTTTTATTAAACCTCTATTTTAAATATCTCTTTGGAGATGAGAAAATTTTGGAAATTTTTTGACCACTTTGGTTTCAAAAACCCTGCTTTAGTGGAATATTTCGCAATTTGCATTTTCGCTTTTGTAGGATTATTGCTGAGAATCTGCGTCTCTCGATTATCCGGGGCATTACTTAGAAATTCATCTTCAGCTGCTGACGTCTGAATCAAGTTTATATCTGTAATAATTAAAATACGACGAACAAATTGCGAAAAACCGATAACTCCTCGTAAGCTTAGCTTCAAGGGTTGTCCTAACACAGGAGGTACAATGATGGGGACCTCTTTTGTATCCAAGTCGGATAATGTCGCAATGGGCAAGTAATGGTTATATGCACCTACAACATTTTGGGATGCGATAATATTGCGATGCATATAGCAGTTACGTGCTTCTTTGTAATACCGGTAGAGCAGCATATAGTTTTCCAGTTTGGAAAAATCCAACTGAACAGCATCTTTATAAACATCAAAGTATGCAGCTTTTAACACATCAGAGCGTTTTCCTCTAATTGCATAATACGATGTAAAATTCGCTTCCAGTCCCTCATACTGCAAACGTTTGATAAAACTGCCTTCTTTGTATCCTTTATCTCCAAATCGTTCAAAGTACAATCTTTGTGCCCAACCTTCATGAATTGCAAAGAGGTTATTCAGAAGCAACCATGCGAGCTGTTCCTCTTGATTTTCCCAAGCTGTATTTATAAATGACTCTCTATATCCAACTCCGTGAACAAGGTGTTCAGGATCGACTACGGCTTGGAAAGCTATATCGTCTGCATTTTCAACAGAAGCATTTATTTCGGAAAGCTTTCGCCTAGTATATAGCATACTTGCGCGCAGAGGATGTACAAAATCAAACGCAGCAGTAATATTATCCAATGCGTCTCTGGTCGCTTGAAAAAAGACACTTTCCACATCCATTTCTCCCTTCATGTTGTAAAAAGCGCCCATAACAAAATACATTACAGACGCTTGAGTGGAACATCGCAACACTATAGATGCCACGGCCTTCACCCATTCGCAAGCGTCCAGTATATTATTTTTTTACTCCATGGGAGATGGTTCTCCGCTATGAGCCTCCAGAGCTTCGATGCGGTGATCCTGCGTCAAGATTTCCATCTGACTGATGGCGATGGCGTTGAGCTTTGCCAGCCGCTCGGCCTGAGACATTCCTTCGCTGATGAACACCGCATTCAGGTTCTCCAGATTGGAAAGGCAGACCAGTTGAGAGACATTGGCGTAGTCACGGATATTCCCTTTCAGTTCGGGATGGCTGTCCCGCCACTGCTTTGCGGTCATACCGAACAGGGCCATGTTCAACACATCGGCTTCACTGGCATACACCATGGAAACCTGCTTTGCGGAAAGCTCCGGCGGGATCAGGTTCTCCTTGATGGCATCTGTATGGATGCGGTAATTGATCTTGACCAGGTTTCGCTTGATGTCCCAGCCAAGCTGTTTCATTTCCTCGGTCTTGAGCCGCTCAAACTCCTTGACCAGATACAATTTGAATTCGACAGAGATCCAAGAGGCAAACTCAAAGGCAATCTCCTTGTGGGCGTAAGTACCGCCATAGCGACCAGCCTTAGAGATGATGCCGATAGCCCCGGTCGATTCCACCCATTTCTGAGGGGTCATCACAAAGCTGTTCAAGCCGGCCTGACTCCTAAACGCATCGAATTCGACACGGTTAAAAGACGGGTTGTATAGAGATTCCCAAACACCCAGGAACTCAATCGTGTTCCGATTCCGCAGCCAGTTTTGGATAATGTAGCGAGGATTGTCGCTATCCTTCAGCTTGGCGATGTCAGTCAAGCTGATAAAGTCATCTCGCTCGGGATTCCATTGTACACTAATTTCCGCTCCCTTAACAACCAGTTTGTCCACTCGTCTGCACCTCCTTGCTGATTATTTTTTGGAGCAACCCCCGGCAGCCTTCCTCCACATCCCGCCAGGTCGTGTCGAAATCGTCGGTGTACCACGGATCGGCCACCTCTCCGGGACGGTGGGTAAAGTCCATCAGCAGGTGCATCTTGTCGGCAAAATCGCCGCCGCAGATTCGGTACATACTCCGCAGATTGGCTCGATCCATGCCAATCAGAAGGTCGTACTTCTCGTAATCGCTGTTCAGAAGCTGCCGGGCTCGTTTGCCGGAACAGTCGATACCATGCTCGGACAGCTTGCGGCGAGCCGGCGGATAGACCGGATTTCCGATCTCCTCGGTGCTGGTAGCCGCTGACTCGATTTGAATGTTCTGCTCCAGACCGGCTTTCTTCACCAGATCCTTCATGATAAACTCGGCCATCGGGCTTCTGCAAATATTGCCGTAGCAGAGAAAAAGTATCCTGATCATGCTCCGTACACTCCAACTCATTACTATCACGCTCAGTATAGCACTGAATCTCAGATTCGTCGAGTTGGATTTCCAGATGGGCGTCAGAATCGATTTTTCTCTGGAGTTCTGCCTTTGACCAGCCGAAACGGTCAGCGGCACGAAGATACCAGCGCCGCTCATCCGGCTCCATGTCTGCTTCCAAAATGACTACATTCTGCGTCCAACTGATTTCCATGGCCAGGGTCAGCAACTCGGGGGTGTCCTCATACATCCGATAGAACTCCCGCATCCGGCGAAGGTTGCGCGGGGAGAAGCCGGAAGCATCAGGGAAACGGCTGTGTAGATATTCGGCTGCGGCCACTGCCGCGCCTTTCTCCGACCGGGAACAGACGATGCGGCCCAGTTCGCAGCAGAGTTGCATCTGGGGCATCTCGGCGCTCAGCGCAGCCTCCAGAGCCGCAAACATGGTGGAATAATCGATGTTTTTGCGGATGTTCATAGCTTCTCCTTTCCGGCAGAACCTGCCTTATTTTGAAACAGGCCAAAGAGAAGCACAGGAGGCGCCTCCTGCGTTTCTCTTTGGCCTGTTCACACCACTTGTACCATCTGCTCCCAGAGCAGGACGAAGCGGTCGTCGATGATTTTGTTGTCGTGGTAATGTCCGAACAGCCAGTAGTGGAACTTAGCCCGTTCTTTGACTTCCTCCAGGAAGCCGGTCAGGTGGTCGTGAACGTATCCACCGTTTCCCAATATGTCCACGATGCTGTTTGGGGCGCAGTGTGTGATCACATAATCCACCTCATAGTGAATGCGTTCCAGATTGTGCCGAGCTTCCTCATACTCGGATTTATCGGGAAGCTCTTGTTTCCACCAGGAGCGGTGGTTGACCCGGAATCGGGCGCCCATTCTGCGAAGGACCCAGTATTGTTCTTCGAAATCGGGTGCTTTGGGGTTCAGAATACCGTCCTCGATATCATGGCTCCTGGCACCGCCCATGGCGAAGAAGGAGTACCCTTGCAGGTCAAAGACCTGCCCGCGCATCAGATGGATCACATGAGGCCGGATTCGCTGGATCTTTCCGCCGTTCCATTCCTCTGTCGGGTATTTTCTCAGCAGGTCGAAGTTTTCATGGTTGCCGCTGATAAACAGTGTGGTAAAGGGCCGATCCTCCAGCCAGTCCAGATTGCGCTCCTCCTTCTTGCCCCCGTCCCATACGCCGCCAAAATCTCCGCAGATGATCATATAGTCTTCCTTGGTCATTCCGGCCTGCTCGGGGAAGTGTTCGGGTGCGAACCGCTGGAAGTTGCCATGGGTATCGCCGGTTGCGTAGATCATTTCGGTTCACCTTCTTTTGCTTATTATATCATATCCTGCTCCACCTGAACGCCGCCGCGGAGGAAGACCGTGATTTTCTCCGCTGAGTTGACCTTGACCGTATCCACCAGCTGCCGGATGAGAGCTTCATCCCATTCGCTGATGTGGGTGGACGCCTGAGCCATCGCGGCAGCCGCATCTTCAATGCGCCGTACAGCCTGAGCGTTGCTCTGACGCTGTTCTTCGATCAGGGCCCGCTTTTCTTTCAGTACGGCAGCCTCATTCATGACAGCTCTCAGCTGGGCGGTGCAGGCGGTGGCATCCTCAGCTCGGGCGGATTCTGCCACCAGCTCACGGGTCTGGTCGTTCAGCTCGCCCAGCCGCCTTTCAATATCGGCAAGACTCATGCTCTCGCCGGGAACCGGAGCCAGCTCCATTTCCATGGCGGAGGTGATTTGCCGGATCAGCGTACCCTTTTGACTCATGACGGAGTTGATTGCGGCGAGGATTGCCTTCTGGAGCGGTTCCTCGTCCAGCGTTGGTGAATTGTGGCAGTACTTGGTGCCGTAGTCCAACCGGCTGACACAGCGCCACACGATGCGCTTCCTGCCTTGCTTGGACCAGGTGCAGCGGCGGTACAGGGTGCCGCATTCGCCGCAGACAAGGCGCTCCGACAAGGCGTATTTGCTGGCATAGGATGTCATCCCCGTGGGGGCATTCTTTTTGGAAGGGCTTTTCCCGGCACTGCGCCGCGCCATCTCTGCCTGTACCGCATCGAAGGTTTTGCGTTCCACGATGCCCTCATGATGATTCTGGACCAGATACATGGGGAGCTGCCCCGTGTTGCGGATGACCTTGCGGCTGATGCAGTCGCTGATGTAGGTCTTCTGGAGAAGGACATCTCCGCAATACTTCTCATTGGTCAGGATGCTTCGGATCGCCGTGATCGTCCATTGGGAGCCGCCGGTCACATTGGGGATCTGCCCCATTTCCAGCCTGTCTTTGATCATCCGAAGGCTGGCTCCGCTCAAATACTGGTCATAGATCGAGCGAACCACTTCTGCTTGCTCCTGGATGATTTTCGGTTTGCCATCCTCGCCTTTTTCATAGGCGTACAGCCGGTTATACTGTATGATTGTCTTTCCCTCGCGCATGGCCTGCCGCTTGCCCCAGCGGACATTGGCGCTGATGCTCTCGCTTTCTGCCTGAGCGAAGGCTCCAAGCATGGTGATGAGGATCTCGCTGTCGGCTTCCAGCGTGTTGATGTTCTCCTTTTCGAAGATGACCGCAATGCCCAATTCCCGCAGGGCACGGATGTAATTCAGGCAGTCCACCGTATTTCTGGCGAAGCGGGAGATGGATTTGGTCAGGACGATGTCGATCTTCTTCTGCTTGCACAGCCGGATCATCTTCAGGAATTCGGGCCGCTTCCGAGCCGATGTCCCTGTGATGCCCTCATCTGCGAAGATCCCGGCCATGGTCCACTCCCGGTTGGTCATGATTTTGTCGGTGTAGTAGTTCTGCTGGGCCTCATAGCTGGTGAGCTGCTCCTCGTCATCGGTGGATACCCGGCAGTAGGCAGCCACGCGAAGCTGGCGCTGGACCGCCTGCCGGCTTGCGACCTCCGGCTTTGCGGGTATGGTGATGACTTTGGGCGGGCTTTCTCTCATGCTGTTTCACTCCTTCCCAATTACTTGACCGTTTTTCAGCTTGATATTCAGACTTCCATCGTTATGACAATGGATGGCGGACACGGAACTTTGAAGCAGTTCTGCGTCCAACGCAGTCATGGGCTGACGCCCGGAAAACACTCTGCGCAGACGAACCGTTTCGTATTCGCGGGAGTCGACGGCACTATACTGAGCCGCAGCGATGGACAGGATCAACGCCTTTGCGGCATCCTCGTCGATTGGCTGACATCCCATCACCCTGTCCAGCTCACGCTGCAGGTTCAGTTCAGTGGATTGATCAGGCGGCGCTGTTGCCGGAAGCCGGAGCTGTTCCGGCGATACGATCAGGCTGTTGAGCAGATCCAGCACCTGCCGCTCCATGCGCGCTGTCGATGGCCGCCCGCTGAAGCGGCGGAGGAGCTTCTGCGTATCCGTTTTGGGAGCTGCCGTCTGTTTTGCGCTTCGCTTTTCCAATGCTTTCTCCAGGGCTTCTCGATCAATGACCGGCGG
Organism: Anaeromassilibacillus sp. D41t1_190614_C2; assembly: GCF_015558525.1. Taxonomy (NCBI): domain Bacteria; kingdom Bacillati; phylum Bacillota; class Clostridia; order Eubacteriales; family Acutalibacteraceae; genus Anaeromassilibacillus; species Anaeromassilibacillus sp. D41t1_190614_C2. The sequence continues at coordinate 15,483 of NZ_JADMOD010000008.1, forward strand.
ATAGCCGCGCTCTCCCGTATAACGGCTGTCTTCCAGAATTCGGGCAACCATGTTTTTGTTCCATAGCTTTCCCTCGTCATAGGGAATTGACTGTTCCCGAAGCTCCTCTACCAAGGTGTTGTAGGTAGCACCCGCAAGGTATTGTTGGAAGATGTACTCTACCAGCTTTGATTCCTGCGGATGGAGGGCAATTTCGCCCATAACCACCCTGTAGCCAAACGGCTGCTTCCGATTGCCCATCAGCGCACCGTCCTTTCTATGGTTTCGGACAGCTCCAGCCCGTTTTTCAGGCGGAAGCGGATTCGCTCATTGCTTTCCACGATGATTGTTTCAACGAGCTCACCGAACAGCTCTGCGTCAAAGCTGTCAAGGAAGTCCGAGCCATCATCCAAGATTTCCATCAGCTCTCTTGTTTGGGAGATGGTGTTGTCGCCATCGACGGCCAGAAGACGCTCCTTTTTCAGCTTTACAGCGCGGAGCTGCTCGGTCAACTCATTGCTCTGGGCTATAAAAATGTCAGGATCAATGAGGCCCTGTTGTTTCAGTGTGGCCAACATTTGATTCTGACTGGTAAGATCGGATATTTGTTTGTTAAGTTCAATGACATCCAGGCTCCAGAGCATCCGGCGGTTGCGGATGGCCTGGAGGGATAAAAGCATTTGCGAGAGAATATCCTCATTGTTTTGCTTTAGTTTGAAATAAAATCTCACGAATGTCTCTCGAATTTCGGAATCCAGCACCTGTGTTACAGGGCAACTTTGTGTATTCTGGCTATGCTTTCTACAGCTCCAGAACATTTTTTCGTGGCTGACTTTTTTCCGAAATGAAGTTCCGCATTGCCCACAAAATATTTTTTGATCAAATGGCGAATCATGGCTCTTGGAGATTTCCCGTTTGGCGCGACGATGGAGAAGCACTTGTACTGAATCGAATTCCTCCTTGGAAATAATAGCTGGATGCGTGGATTCCGCATAATACATTTCTTTTTCTCCATGGTTGCGTACCATTATTGGTGGAAATGCATCCGTCATATATGTTTTTTGCCACAGGGAATCTCCGATATATCGCTCGTTGGTTAGAATGTATCGAATAGAAGTTTTGTGCCATTTGATAGCTGAATTTCCTTTGCGTTTAGGGATACCTGCGAGATTAAGTGAATCTGCAATTGTAGCCATATTCTGTCCTGCGAGGTACGCTTGGAAGATATTGCGAACAATTTGGGCTTCTGCCTCATCAATCTCTATTTGCCGATTACAAACTTTATAACCGTAAGGAATTGACGATGGGAGGAATGTCCCGCTCTGCATTCTCCGCTGATAGCTCCACCGCATATTGCCGGAAATGGATTCGCTCTCGGCTTGGGCGAAGGATGCGAAGAGCGCAGTCATCATTTCGCCAGACATGGTTGCGGTGTCAATGTTCTCTTTTTCGAAGTAGACGCCGACGCCGAGCGATTTCAGCTCTCTGATGGTTTCCAGGCATTCCTTGGTATTGCGGGCAAAGCGGGAGATGGATTTCACCAGCACCCTGTCAATCAGCCCTCTGCGGCAATCTGCCAAGAGCCGCTGGAAATCCTCGCGTTTTTCAGCCGATGTCCCAGTAATACCCTCGTCCGCATATATGTCTACCATTCTCCAGTTTTCCTTGCTGGAGATCAGGTCACTGTAGTGACGGTTCTGGGCGGCGAAGGAGTTGAGCTGGTCATCAGAGGCGGAGCTGACACGGGCGTATGCCGCAACCCGCAATTTGGCGTTTTGGGGCTTTTCGGTTGCCTCGATGGTAATGACCCGGTATTGCTTTTCCCGAAGCGCCATGCTGCCGTCAATCATCAGCTTTTCCGCCATGTCAGTTCACCTCCTTTTTTGCAACACAAACAATACCACAACACCTTTGAAATAGCTATTGAAAAGAATGCGATTTCAGAAAGAAAGGATAATGTCCGCACCGGTCTGTGCGGCAATTCTGGCCAAAATTTTGCGGGCCTCTCTTTCTGTAGTTTTCTTCTGCTCTATCAGCGTGCGGAGCAGTTGGGCAATGCCACACAAATCGATATTTGTCATCTCGGTTCCTCGCTTTCGTGGATTTGTTTTGATAACAGAAATATGGGACCCAATCAGGGAGTTTGAGGAGAAAAGGAAGAGGAGTGTAGAGGGGGAAAGATGAAGAACTCAGAGGAACGGAGGTTGAGGAGAAGAAGAGGATGTACTGTGATCAGATCCCATATTTCTGCTATCAAAAGAAAAACAGAGGGCCGCTCCCAAAGGTCAGGTGAGCGAGTGTAGGCTCCGAGTCTGGAGCGGCCCTTTGTTTCTTGATGCTGCTTAGTCGCCTGTATTCGACACTACTTCCCCAGGCAGGGCGGCAACTTGAACTGTGCTGGCGCACATCATGGGACTCTCACCCCTCCGAGGATCTCTCCGAGCTGCGTAAACAGAAGTATCATTGTAGGCTGATGGGGTCATGGCGGGGACAGCTTGCCAAGGCTGTCTTGGCCTGAGTGGGTATCGCTCTGCACCTTATTTGGCCGTCCTTTGATGCGGATCTGCTCCGCACAGGTGGTCTTCGCGCACTCGGCCTGACGCTCTCCCGATCAGCTAAGGTATTCAAGTTGCCGGATATGACCGCCTGGGGCGGTGTTTTTCAAGGTTCGCTGAGATGTTTTGATCTCACGAAGATTGTAACTCTGCGCGTATTCTTCCAACAGAAACAGAATGGAAAGTTTACCAACCCAAAATGGAAAGTTTTTAGAGGGATGCCTCCAATTCGGACAGCAGAGCGATGGCCATCCGCAGTCCGCGCTTCTGTTCCTCTGCAAAATCTCCTTTTCCCACCAGGAGATAATCCAGAGAAACATCAAAGAATGCTGCAAACTCTACGGCCAGCTCGACTGGGCCAGTCTGCTTTCCAGTTTCGATTTTTGCGATGTATGGAGTGCTGACATTCATCTTCTCTGCCAACTGCTCCTGTGTGAGCCCACGCTTTTTTCGCAAGCTCCTGATCCTTGAACCATAGTCCTCTCTATTAAAGTACATGGTGATTTACTCCGTCTTCTGAAATTTGGATGCGAACCAAATTTCGGAGCGGTGGGTCGCGGCAATGGAGCGACCGGACATACCGAACGCTGAGCAGAGGCCGCCATTTTTCGACAAACAAAAAATGCACCCACCGTGCGGTGAGTGCATACGAAGAGAAATATTTGCCGAGCTTTAGCGGTATATAGTGAGTAAGGACAAATGGTGTCGAATAAAAAAGAACCGCAACCCCTTGGAGGATTGCGGTATGTAATGTTGTTCTTTTTTCCCTGACCCCCGGCGGGTGTTCATTGCTCCCTATACGATTTCCTGCCATATTCTCCCCTTGCGGGGATAACAGACAAAAAGTGCGTTTCCCCTCACCGTTTCGATGGGGGTATTATAATAGGGAATTTTTAGGGGTTTCTTAGAAATCGCTTAGGTTTTAGGCAGTTTTGCTGAAATTTGAAGATTATCCGCTTTTTGTATTGTTATATATTCATACTGGCTAAAAAGCACAAGCCAAAACTATGCATTATATATGTGCAATTAGTCTGACAAGACTTTCTATATCTTATTATTCTATTCTACCAAGGGTACACTAAACTTGTCAACATATTTCTTGTGGTCGGAGGGTTGGCAAGTGGAATATGGAACGATTCGGATTAAGCTGGACGAGCTGTTGAAGGCATCTGGTCTTAGCAAGAACATGCTGAGCCATCGAGCTGAGATGCAGCGGACGCAGATCAATAATTATTGTAAAAACCAAATTACTCGTTTAGATATAGATGTCCTCGCAAGGCTTTGTACGGTGTTGAATTGTGGGATCGGTGATCTATTAGAATTTATACCACCAGAAAAGATAGAAAAATGAGGCTCGCAGGAGGCATAGCAATACTTTTCCAGTATATTGGACGGTCGGCATTTCAAATGGGAACGGCAAATTAATTATAAACGCAGTTGCAAATTCTGAAGCTCATTTTCTATTGGTTATCACCGAGAGTCTTTGCAAAATCACCGAAATACAACAAAAAAGAACCGGTCGAGATCTCGTGCATGAAATCTCGACCGGTTTTCTGTTATTGGGGAATTAACTTAGTATTACTTCGCCTCTTTGCGGAAGCACATGAACCAGTCCAGGCAATACTGATTCTCGCTCTGGTTGTCCATCCGCTCCTTGGCTACGCCGCAGCTGCCAGCGGTGGGTACGATGACATCATCGCCGGGTCGCCAGTCGGCCGGGGTGGCGCAGGCGTCGGCGTCCGCTTTCTGGAGCGCCAGGATGATACGCTTGATCTCGTCAAAGTTGCGGCCCGTGGACAGCGGATAGTACAGGATGGTTCGCACCACGCCGTTGGGGTCGATGACAAACACGGCCCGCACCGCCTGGGTGTTGGACTGTCCCGGCTGAATCATGCCGTACTTGTTGGCCACCTCCATGCGGATATCCTCGATGAGGGGGAAGGTCACGTTGATGTGTTTCTTGCCGTTCCACTCCAGCTCCTGGATCTTCCGCAGCCAGGCGATGTGGGAGTAGATGGAGTCCACTGAAAGGCCCACCAGCTCAGTATTGAGAGCCTTGAACTCGTCGATCATGGAGCCGAAGGTCATAAACTCCGTGGTGCAGACCGGGGTGAAATCCGCAGGATGGGAGAAGAGGATCACCCATTTGCCGGCGTAATCCTCCGGGAATTTGATAGGGCCCTGGGTGGTGACAGCCTCGAAGGACGGGGCCTTGTCGCCAATAAGAGGCATTCTGTTTTCCTGATCCATGGTAAGCGCTCCTTTCGTTAGCAGTCAAGTTCGATGAATATGATATATGGGTTCTTTGGAGAAAGGCCGTAATACTCTATCTGAAACAGAGTTAACCCAGCAGCTCGCTCTCCAAATCCTGCAGCATGATGTCCAGTGCGGAGATACCACCCTCGGCGGTGTACCACACGGCGGGGTGAGCCAGATAGACGATGTTGCCGTTCTTGTAGGCGTCGGTTCCCATCACCAACTCGTTTTCCATGATCTCCTGGGCCAGCTTTGCCCCGTCGGTGCCGATGGCGGCGTCGCGGTCCAGAACGAAGATATAGTCGGGTGCCTTCTCCACGATGAACTCAAAGGATGCTTCGTTGCCATGGGTGGAGGTGTCGATGTTAGCGTCCACGCCAATATTTTCGAAACCGATTTCGCGTCCAATCATAGAGCAGCGGCCGTCATTGCCCAGCACATTGTAGCTGCCGCTGGTGACCAGTCCCACGATGGCGGTCTTACCGGCGGCAAATTCGGACAGGGCGGTAATGCGGGCATCGAAGTCAGCCATCAGCTCGTCTACCTTGTCCTCCAGACCAAACATGGAGGCGATGGTAGTGGCATTCTGCCGCACGCTCTCCACGACCCCAAGCTCGGTATCCGTGGCCAGATAGACTACAGGAGCGATTTCGCTGAGGGCGTCATAACTGGAAGCCAGACGGCCGCCGATAAAGATGACATCCGGCTCACAGGCCATGACTGCTTCCAAATCGGCCTCCTTGATGGTGCCCAGGTTGGCAATATCGTCATTGATGTAGTCCTGGAGATACTCCAGACTGGTGGAGGCAGTACCCACTACCCGGTCGCCCACGCCCAGGGCATCCAGAATGTCCAACGAGGCCATATCCAGAATGGCGATACGCTGGGGATCGTAAGGCACCTCCAGCTCCGCCGCCTCCTTGTTGGCATTGAGGCTGGTAATAGTCACGGACTCAGGGGCTCCACCATTTTGGGTTTCTCCGCCGGACTGACTGCTGCTGGGCGAGGAGGTATTCTCGGAAGAATCGCCGCCGTTCTGAGCGGAGCAGGCCATGAGGCTCAGGGCCATCACACCGGCCAGGGCAAGAGAAAGCATCTTTTTCATGTTCATTTTTGGTTACTCCTTTTCTAAAAAGTACTGAAAATAAGGGTCAATAGTAGATGGACAGGGGTTTGCCCGCAATGGTCAGGATCTCGAAGTCCACCTGATAGATCTGCGACAGGTTCTCTTTCGTCATCACCTCCTCCACAGTGCCAAACTTGGCGATTTTTCCGTCCTTGAAGGCACAGATATAGTCGGAATAGAATGCCGCATAGTTAATCTCATGCAGCACCAAAATCACCGTCTTCCCCAGCTCGTCGCAGAGACGGCGGACGATTTTCATCATGTTGGTGGCGTGATAGATATCCAGGTTGTTGGTGGGCTCATCCAGCAGCACATACTCGGTGTCCTGGGCGATGACCATGGCGATCAGCGCCCGCTGCCGCTGGCCGCCGGAGAGTTCGTCGATGAAGCGATCCTGGAACTCCTCCAGTTCCATGTAGTGAATAGCCCGGTCGATGATCTTCTGATCCTCTGGGGTGACCCGGTTGCCTGAATAGGGGAAGCGCCCGAAGGTCACCAGCTCCCGCACAGTCAGCTTCATCTGGATGTTATTGGACTGGGTCAGGATGGCAAGGCGCTTGGAGAGCTCCTTGCTTTTCCATTTGCCAATGTCCTTGCCCTCAAAGTCTACCAGTCCGCTGTCGTGGGCAATCAGCCGGGAGATCATGCCCATGACGGTGGATTTGCCCGCGCCGTTGGGGCCGATCAGAGAAATCACCTTACCCTTGGGGATGGCGAAACTCACGCCATCCACTACGGTTTTTCCATCATACTGTTTTGTCAGTTCTTGTACGCGCATGGTCACACCTTCTTTCTTGTCAGGAGGAGATAGAGGAAGTAAAGGCCGCCGCCCACAGTGATGAATACGCTCACCGGCACGGAGTAGGAATACACATGCTCCACAATGAGCTGTCCGCCCACCAGCACGATCATGCCGAACAGGGCCGAGCCCAGCACCAGCTGGGTGTGCCGGAAGGTTTTCAGCAGCTGACGGGACAGGTTTGCGATGATGAGCCCCAAAAAGGAGATGGGTCCTACCATGGCGGTGGCCACGGCGATGCAGAGAGTCACGCCCAGCAGCAGGCGGCGGATGCAGCGGTCGTAGTCCACGCCGAGGTTGATGGCCTGCTCCTTGCCCAATGTCAGCACATCCAGCAGGGCCAGTTCCCTGCGCAGAGCGAAGATGACGCCTGCCAGAAGAATCAGGGAAAAGACGATAATCTCGGAATTGATATTACTGAAGCTTGCCACCAGGGTATTCAGCAGACTGTCGTACTCATTGGGGTCCATGACCCGTGTAAGAGTAGTCTGAATGCTGCTGAAAAACGAAGTTAGTACTGTGCCCACCAGCAACACATACAGCACATTATGCTTTGTCTTTTTGAAAATCCAGCTGTAGATTACTGTGGCGGCGATACCCATGAGCACAACATCCACTGCAAAGGACAGATTGGCGTTGGAGGCCACCACGCTGGCAGATCCAAGAAAGAACACCACCGCCGTGTGGATGAGGGTATAGAGGGAATTCATCCCCAGCAGGCAGGGGGTCACGATGGTGTTGTTGATGATGGACTGAAATACCAGAGAGGCACCGCCAATGGAAAAGGCGGTAATGAGCATGACAATGAGCTTGGGAGTTCGGATCTTCATGGCGTAGGCCAGCAGCTTGGGATTAGAGAAATTCACTTCAACCAGCATATATCCCGCTGCGCAGAGCAGAACGAGGACCACTAAAATCAGAAGTTTGCGCTGGTTGGCGCGTGCTGCAGAGATGTTCACTGGTCCGCACCTCCCTTCAGGTTGGGCATGGTGGAGCAGCAGCCTGTCCCGGCACCGCCCAGACGGATGGCCTTGCGGCCATGCTTGAGCCGGTAAAACAGCAGGGCGATGAAAATGAGGCTTCCCAGGATGCCCACGATCAGCTCGATGGGCAACTCGTAGGGGGCAATCACCACCCGGCCGATCATGTCGCATACCAGCACAAAAATGGCGCCGAACAGAGCGGTATCCACCAGCGTGCCCCGGATCTTGTCTCCCTTGTACATGGCCACCACATTGGGCACGATCAGGCCGATGTAGGAGATGGAGCCGACCACCACCACGATGGAGGCAGTGATCATGGCGGCAATGGTGAGGCCGGAGAAGAGCACCAGATTGTACGGGACCCCCAGGTTCTTGGAAAAATCCTTGCCCAGCCCAACGATGTTGAAGTGGTTGGCAAAGAGAAAGGCCAGCACCACCAGCGGGACCGTCAGCCAGACGATCTCATACCGGCCTTTCAGCACCAGCGAGAAGTGGCCCACCAGCCAGGAGGACAGAGCTTGGGTCATCTCATATTTGTAAGCCAGATAGTTGGTAATGCCGCCGATGACATTGCCGAACATAATGCCCACCAGAGGGACCATCACCACATCCTTGAACTGGATGCGCTGAATGAACCAGACGAAGATCCAGGTGCCCAGAATCGCCGTGGCAAAGGCGAAGATAGCCCTGCTCCATAGGGTGGAGGCCGGCATAAACAGCAGAGCCAGCAGGATGCCGAACTGGGCCGAGGAGATGGTGGCGCCGGTGGTTGGGGACACAAATTTGTTGCTGCACAGCTGCTGCATGATGAGTCCCGCCACACTCATACCAATGCCGGTGCATAGGATGGCCAGCAGGCGCGGCAGCCGGGAGATCAGGAAAATCTCCAGCTGCTCAAAATTGCCTGCGAGTAGCTCACCGGGTGTCAGGTCAATCACGCCCACAAACAGTGAACAGCAAGACAATATAAGCAGCAGAGCAGAAAGAACGATGGTAGATCGATACGGTCTGATAAAATCCTCTCCCTTCTTTTTGGCGGTTAGCGATAGCTAACCGCATCCCATAAGCAATGCGCAGCGGCGATTGGACTTGCCATGCATCACGCACTGCGCATCGTAAGTGTATTATAGTACATGGAGTTAGTCATGTGCAACCGCGCAAAAAGCACAAGCTACCAAGCGGAAAGGATTCTTTTTTTATCCATTATGCGAATTGTTGCCCCGAGCGGACTGCGTCTGAGCAGTCAGCCGGCCCATGCTCCGCAGGCTGACGCCCAGGGTGGAGAGATTGTGCAGCGTGGCAGAGGTGGCGGGCGGCAGAACACCGGCCACACCAAGGGCAATCAGGGTGCCGTTGAAGCCGATAACGAAGCGGTAGTTGGAGTGGATGCGCGCCATCAGCGCCATGGCGATCCGGCGCAGCTCTACCAGTTCCCAGAGACTGTCGGCAGCGATGGTGATGTCCGCGATTTCCCGGGCGATGGCGGCCCCGTCGCTGATGGCGATGCCCGCATCCGCCTCGGACAGGGCCGGCGAGTCGTTGATGCCGTCGCCTACCATCAACACGGTGTGTCCCTCCCGGCGGAGCCGTGCCACATACTCCGCCTTGTCCGCCGGAAGGACTCCGGCGCGGAAGTCATCCACTCCCACCTGGGCGGCAATGGCTGCGGCGGTGCGGTAACTGTCTCCGGTGAGCATAACGGTGCTGGTAATCCCCAAAGTGCGGAGGGCAGAGAGGACTTCCTCCGCCTCCTCCCGCAGCGGGTCGGCGATGCAGATCACAGCGGCAAGCTGTCCCCCCACCGCCAGGTACAGGTGAGAATACTCCGGCGGCAGGGCGTCAAAGCGATCCTGTTCGCCCTCCGGAATGACGCAGCCCTCATCCTCAAAGACGAAGTGGGCGCTGCCGATGAGGACCCGCTCCCCATCTACGGTGCTGGCGATGCCGTGGGCCACCAAATATTCCACCTTGGAGTGGTACTCATCGTGACGCAGGCCCCGGCGCTTCGCCTCCTCCACCACGGCGTTGGCCATGGAATGTGGGAAGTGTTCCTCCAGGCAGGCGGCCAGCCGCAGCATTTCGGCTTCCTCCTTGGTGCCGAAAGATACCACCTGAGCCACCCGGGGGCAGGCGTGGGTCAGGGTGCCGGTCTTGTCAAAGACGATGGTATCGGCAGCCGCCACAGCCTCCAGGAATTTGCCGCCCTTGACGGTGATGTGGGCGCGTCCCGCCTCCCGCATGGCGGAGAGGACGGCCAGAGGCATGGCCAGCTTCAGCGCACAGGAGAAGTCCACCATCAGCACCGACAGGGCTCGTGTCACATTCCGGGTGAGGGCAAAACTCAGCAGGCTCCCGGCAAAGGTATAGGGCACCAGCTTGTCCGCCAGATTGGCGGCCTTGCTCTCAGCCTCCGACTTCATCTGCTCCGACTGCTCGATCATGTGGACGATCTGGTCATAGCGGCTCTGGCCGGAGGCTTGCTTCACTTCCAGCACACATTCGCCCTCCTCTACCACAGTGCCGGCATAGACCGCGCCGCCGGGGCGCTTGGGTACCGGGATGGACTCTCCGGTGAGGGACGCCTGATTGACGGTGACCTCCCCCTCCAGAACCAGACCATCCACGGGGATGATACCGCCGGCACGAACCACCACGGCGTCCCCCGGCTGGATCTGGGACACGGGGACCAGTACCTCGCCCTGGGCCGTGCGCAGCCAGACCCGATCCACATTTAAGGACATACACCGGGCCAGATCCGCCACGGATTTCTTTCGGGTCCACTCCTCCAGCAGCTCACCCACCTCCAGCAGAAACATGACCATTCCGGCGGTTCCGAAGTCCCTTCTGCAGGCAGAAATGGAAATAGACAGGGCATCCAGCAGTTCCACCTTGATACGGCGGCGCAGCAGGCAGCGCAGTCCTCTCCGCACAAAGGGGATCATGTGCCAGAGAATGCGGGCAATCCGCAATGGAGACGGGAGAAACAGGGTGCAGGCGGCCTTGCACACCACCTTTGCCACCAGCTTTTCCTCAAATTCCCGGTTCAGCGCCCGGCTGCTGTGGGCGGGCAGCGCGGTGGTCCGCTCCGCCTCCTGCCAGGAAAAATGCCGAATTTCGTTCAGCATGGCTTGGCGAGTCCCATCGTAGTACAGGATGACGCAGCAGGTTCGCTCATGGACGGTGACCTGCCGGCACCATGATTTTCCCTGAATCCATGCCTCCAGCAGATCCGCCTGAGCGAGTGTCATCTGTTTTTGCCGCAGCCGGAACCGGATGCGCCCCCGGCTTTCGTGCAATATGGTTGCGTTCATAGGTTCCTCCTTCACGAAAAGAGGGAGCCGCTGGCGGCTCCCTCTGGGTCAATCAGGCTTCTTCGCTCTCCAGATTGGCAGCGGCGGCTTCCTCCGCTTCCTTCGCAGCCCGGTCCTCATTCAGCTCCTTGGCGGAGGCCAGAATGTCCGCGGCGTTTTCCTGCACCGTGGTCACAGTCCCCATGACCGAATCCTTCATCCGCAGGCCGGCGGCCGTGACATGGACATAGGCTTTCTTGGCGTCCTTGCTGGACAGCAGCTTGATGCCAAAAGAACCAAACAACGCACCACCCGCAAAGCAGGCAAGTTTCGTATAAACGCTCATTGTGATCCTTCCTTTCCCTTATTTCCGTTTGTAGCCGGTGACCATGACCATAATCATGCAGATCACAGCGCCCCACGCCCAAAAACGATGCTGTTTCATCGCTGTCACTCCTTTGAATGCTTTGGAATGTCTGATTATTGTAGCAGAAAAGGTGGGTGTTTGTCGCTGTCAAAACGGACGCAGAGTTGCGGTTTCCGACATTTTTCTGTACTGGCCGGGAGTCATGCCATACTCCCGCTTGAACGCTGCGTTGAACTGGCTCATACCCTCATACCCCACAGCCTGCGCAATTTGCTGAATGGGCATCCGGGTGGTGCAGATCAGCTCCTGTGCCCGACGGAGGCGCTGTTGAACCAAAAAGCTGTGAATCGGCATGCCATAGGCGCGGCGGAAACCTTCTTTCAAGAAGGTCGGGGAAAGGGAAAACTGTTTGCAGAGGAACGCAATGGTGAGCTTATCAGACAGATGCGTCTGGATGTATACCTTGACTTCCAACAGACTGTGGGATACTGGGCAGCCTGAGCTGGAGAAAGATTCGTCCGATTCAGATACCTCGGTGCAGAGCAGATACAGCAGTTCCACCGACTTGAAAACAGAGTAGCGTTCCTGCTCCAGCTCGGACAGATAGCGAACCGTTTCAAAAAATGACTGCGTCCAAGGTGTGCCGCACAGGGCCATGCAGCCGTTCCTCGCCGTCATCTTCTCCTTGACGATCCTGGTGTCCAACCTCATCCCCAGGGTGGAGCAGACCGTCACAAGGCTTTCTTTTGCGGCTTTGGCGTCTACGGCGATCAAAACGCCGCCCAGGTTTCCGCTACACTGACACGAGCGGAGAGCGGAGCTGTCGGAGAGGAGGAAGATCCCCGGCGCCTCCACCATGCAGGAAGTACCCTGTAACGCTCGGACAGTAAGGCGGCCAGTCATGCAGAACAGCGCCTCAAACTGGAGCGGTGCGCCGCACACCGGAATGGGCCGCAAGGGTTCCTGCTCCGGCTCCGGCAGGGAAAATCGGCAGATCTCCACCCCCGGCATACCGTGGCTCCAACGGCCTGTGCCGGAGTCCTGGCTCAATAAATATTCTTTCAGCATGATTTCTCACGACCTGTTTCTCTGGGTTCGGAATTGGTTTTACCTATGCTGACCGGGGAACCAGAGAGAAGGCAGGAGACAAGCGCCTCCTGCCTTCTGCGGTGCTTTTGTCAGGCCAGCGATGCGCCCAGCTCGCGGCAGGCCGCCAGAGCGTCATCGTCCGGAGCTTCGTTGCAGATTACGCTTTCGCAGGCCAGATTGGCGCCGTCGTCGTTGCAGCGGGACTCCCAGCTGCGCATCCATTCGCCGTCGCCCCAGCCGTAGGAGCCAAACAGAGCGATGTTCTTCCCGCTCAGCCTGCCCTCACAGGCGGTGAACATGGGCTCGAACTCGCTCTCCTCCAGCTGCTCCGACCCCATGGAGGGGCAGCCAAAGGCGATGGCGGAATACTCGCCGACCTGCTCCGGCGAGAACTCTGCGGCGGTAATCACAGACACCTCGGCGCCCTTGCCCTTGGCGCCTTCGGCCACCGCCATGGCCATGGCCTCGGTGTTTCCCGTGCCGCTCCAATACACAACTGCAACTTTACTCATAAGACTTTAGCGACCTTTCTTTCTGGATTTGTTATGGTAGAAACATCAACCAGCCACGGTGAACTGCTCGATGGATTTCCCTTGCTGCCACTGCCGGGAGTAGATTTTGCTGCACATCTCGTATTTTTCAAAGATGCTTCTGGCGGCCTGTTCGTCGCCGTAGACCTTCCAACAGCCCACGCACTTGTGATTGCACGCCCGATTGCAGATAAAGCCCAGCACATCCTCCGGCGGATAGCTCAAAAACAGACCGATTTCATGGGGGAATTCCCCCTCGCTCCGGAGCCGGTGGATCAGGTGAACCACACAGCCATTGGGGTTTTCCGGCACATAGCCGTATTTCAGAAGCAAGGCTCTGGCGCGGTGATCGGTCAGATCGCTCTCCAGCGCATTGGGCCGGTAGGCGTAAATCAAAGCGCGGCCTTTGCAAACCCGGAGCGGCAGAACGCGGATGCCCTTGGGCACCAGTTTCTTGTTCAGCCGGCACAAGTCTCGCGTCAGATCCTTCCGGCTGGGGCAGGCGCAGGAAAAGAGGTTTCCCGTCTTGATCCCGGCCAGGGTGGGAGAACAATGGCGAATCAGCAGATCCTCTGACATAGGCGTTTCCCTCACAAAATCATGTCCATGCGAAGACTGTACGGCAAAATGAAAAAACGGACAGTAAATGTGGTTAGCAATAGCCAACCAAAGTGCCAAATATATAGCTGCCGCCTCTTGGTTAGCGATAGCTAACTAACGCAATTATATACAGGGCAAATTCGCTTGTCAAGAGGACGGATGGATTTTGTTGACAGAAAAAATGGCGCTTGTCGGACGCCTGTGTTATAATAAGCAAAACGCCCGTTTTTTGGAGGTTCCTATGGCGATTCACGAGTCTGGCCAGATGTATCTGGAAACCATCTATATTCTTTCACAGAACAGCACCTTCGTTCGAGCTATCGATGTGGGAGCGCAGTTGGGCTTTACCAAGCCCAGCGTCAGCAGAGCCATGTCCATTCTGAAAAAGGACGGATATGTGAATGTGGATGCTGACGGTGCGATCACCCTGACGGAGACCGGGCTTGCCATTGCTAAGACGATGTACACCCGCCACACGGTGTTGAGCCAGATGCTGATGGAATTAGGCGTGGACGAAGAGACTGCGACCGAAGATGCCTGCCGGATCGAGCATGTGATCAGCGAAAAATCCTTCGCGGCGGTGCAGGCGCACTTGGAGCAGGTAACGAAAATGCGGGAAGATGCGCACGGGCAATGAGCCTATGCAAATTTGGCGGACTTTGCTATCGAGCGGCAACGCGATAAGTGAATACCTGCCATTTGGCACGGAATATCAAATGCGGTGGAGCCTGGATATGGCCTCCAACGCATTTTATGTGATCTGCGCTTTTGAATCAGGAGCGACCTGCTGTGTAAGTTCACCGCCAAGCGTACCTGCTCCATAGCTCCAAACGCTTACGGCAGCTCATCCTTATGTGTCTGCTGGCTTTTCAAAACCTTTCGGGCGGCTTTTTTGATGTTATGGCACACGCCAAGAATAGCGATGCAAAATAGCAGAGCCGCTAATCCATATCCAAACGACTGCGTTGCCGTGTTCATGTTCATGCCTCTTTTCTGGCCGCTGCTGCCAATGAACTCAACCGAACAATCCTCTTTTTTTGTACGGCTCCTTTTGGATTGTGCCGACCTCATACCCCGTGCTGCGAATGGCGTTCATAACAGCCTCTGTGTCCAGCTCTGTTTCAGAGAGGATCACGGTCTGGTTTTTGCTTCGGGAAGAAATCACCTTTTTGACCGGGCAGGCTTTGCGAACAGCGTCATTGACATGAGCCTCGCACATCCCGCACATCATTCCATTGACTTCCACTGTGTACTTCCACATGTTCTCTCACTCCTTCTTGACTTTTGGATCATCGAGCTGCGCGGACTGGAAGGTGGTCTGCCGTGCCGCGCTCCGTTCATCGGGGATCTTCCTGGCCATCAGACAGCACAGCGGCGCCAACGAACTTCCGAGAAGTGGATGGCGAACGATGGAATAGCCGCGCTCGGACAGGTATGCCATCAGCTCCCCGGCAGTCCAGACATGATACACCCGAAAGCCTGAAAGCCCCATGAACCAGAGCCGGAGTCTGGCGCTTCGGCTTTTGCCCCAGACAAAGGTGGGGGCGAACAGCCATCCCCCCGGCTTCAAAACCCGCCAGGCTTCCGCCAGAGCTTTTTCCGGGTGAGGCATGACATGGAGGGCGTTGGAGATCACGACCGCATCAAAGCTCTCCGGGCCGTAGGGCAGCTTGGTGGCGTCCTGGACGGAGAAATGGAGCCGAGACGAATATACCTGCTTTTTGGCCTGACGGATCATTTCAGATGAAAAGTCGGTTGCCTCCCAACTCCGGACACATGGTGACAGCGGGATGGACAGCTGACCTGTTCCGCAGGCCAACTCCAGCACATCCATATCCCGTTTCAGAAAAGGGCGCATTGCTTTGCAGATCTGCTGATAGGTCGCTTGAGAGCGGCGCATGAAGCCGGCGTAATGCCGTGAAAACCGCTCCCAAAACTGCTTGTTGTCATCCATACAGTATGGTCACCTCAATGATGATTAGTTCATGCTAACTACATCATACTCTTTGTCGCATGAAATTGCAAGATGCCACTATATTGGATTTGTATGCCCCCCGGGATCAATCAAGGGAAGAAGCTGGAACGAAGAATGACCGGGACACGCATCCCGGTCATTCTTTTCTTTTGCGCCTCTGCCTTTACCGGCACCAACTGGTGGGATTGGAGCGGGCGGTGATGAAGCGGCGATAAATGCCCTCCTCCTCCATAAGTGTGTCGTGGGCGCCGGCCTGAACGATGCGCCCCTGGTCGATAACCAGGATCTCATCGGCGTGACGAATGGTATTGAGCCGGTGGGCAATGACCAGCAGGGTCTTGCCCCGGCACAGTTGGGTGATGGCCTCCTGGATGTAGCTCTCATTGTCGGCGTCCACGCTGGCAGTGGCCTCATCCAGAATGACGATGGGAGCATCCTTCAGAATGCAGCGAGCAATGGAGATCCGCTGCCGCTCTCCGCCGGATAGGCTGGCTCCACCTTCGCCGATGACCGTGTCAAAGCCGTCGGGCAGCTCCATGATGAAGTCATAGCATCGGGCTTTTCTGGCCGCCTCATAGACCTCCTCCCGTGTGGCGTCCGTCCGCCCCATGGCGATGTTGTTATAGACGGTATCCTGGAATAAGTAGACCCGCTGGAACACCATAGAGATCTGATCCATCAGATCAGAAAGAGGAATATCGCGGATATCCCTGCCCCGCACTAAGATTTGGCCCTGTTTGACATCCCAAAACCGGGAGAGCAGGTTGGCTACCGTACTTTTACCGCCGCCAGAAGGCCCCACCAGGGCCAGCATCCGGTTTTTCTCCAGCGTGAAGGAGACATCATGCAGTACCTCTTTCTCCCCGTAGGCGAAGGTGACATTTCGGAACTCCACCTCCGGGGCACCGCCGGCTTTGGGTAAGGTCTCCCGGCCCCGGTCAGGCAGCTCCGGCTGGGCCAGTACCGCCTCGATCCGGTCCATGCAGGCGTTCATCACCGTCAGGCGGGTGGCTTGGCTGTAGAGTGCCTTAATGGGGCCGAAGAGGTCAAAGACGAAGAGCAAGACACCCAGCAGGAAGGTGATGGAGAGCTGCCCACGGCCATAGAGCCAGAGTGACAGGGGGATTATCAGCACCGAGCCCAGACCGCACACCAGATAGAGGGCCCGCATCCAGGGAGCCTGGCTCTCCTCGAACTCGATGCTGACCTTGCGGCTCCGGGCGAAATTTTCGGTGAGTTGCTCGGAACGCTCTCCCAGCAGGTTGAAGGTCTTGGCAATACCAATGCCCTCCACATAGTCCAGCACTGCCCGTGTGAGAGCCTCGCTCTGCTCCTGTCGGACATCAGAGTGAGCCAGGGTGCTCCCCAGGGAAGCGCGGCCCAGCTGCCAAATGATCCCTACCACCACCAAGGCGGCCAGTCCCAGCCAGGGATTCAGGAAGGCCAGCCACAGCACAAGAATGGCTTGGGCAAAGGTATAGCTCATCATGTTGGCAATGTCGTGCATACAGTTCTCCTCAATGAACACCATGTCGGTGGACAGAACGGAACTGATTTTGCCGATGTTGCCCTCTGTGAAATAGCCCATGGGCAGGCGGCGCAGATGCCGTCCCAGCTCCATGCGCAGATCGGCGAATACCATATAGCCCGCCGCGGCCTGGAGCCGGTCGGCGATGTTCTGGCACAGGCACTCCAGCAGCACGCAGCCCACCGTGCCCACCGCCAGCCACAGGCACAGCCGTGCCGTCATGGTTCCCTGGAGAAAAGCGCTCAGGGCCAGGAAGGACAGACCGATGGGGGCCTTGGACAGCATGGCCTTCAGGAACGCAAAGACAAAGGCCAGCTTGATCCGCCCCTGATAGGGGCCGGATACGGACAGGATTCGTTTCATCAGCGCGATCATGCCTCGTCGCCTCCTTTCTCCGCAGAGACACGCCAGGCAGCGGCTCCCTCGGCAGCCCGCCACAGTTTTTCATAGGTGGGGCAAGTCTTTCGCAATGTATCGTGGCGGCCAATCCCTGCCACATTGCCCTGATCCAGCACCACGATCTGATCGGCACCTGCAATGGACTGAAGCCGGTGGGCGATGACGATGACCGTCTTGCCCCGGATCACCTCGGCAATGGCGGCGTTCATTTTCTCCTCATTCTCCGGGTCCAAAAAAGCGGTGGCCTCATCCAGCACCACGATGGGAGCGTCCTTCAAAATCGCCCGAGCCAGGGCGATCCGCTGCCGCTCCCCGCCGGAAAGCCCTTTGCCGCCATCGCCGGCCATGGTATAGATTCCTTTTTCCAGCCGTTTCAGAAACTCTCCGCATTGAGCCCGTTCCGCCGCCGCCAGCACCTCCTCGTCGGTGGCGCCGGGTCTTCCCAGCCGGATGTTCTCCAACAGGCTGGTGTTGAACAGGAACTGCTCCTGCGCGACGAAGGAGATCTGCTCATTCAGAGAGGCGAGGGACATCTCTCGCAGGTCTTGCCCCCCCAGCGTGATGCGTCCGTCCGTCACATCGTAAAAGTGGACCAGCAGCTTGGCAAGGGTCGACTTCCCGCTGCCGGATTCTCCCACCAAAGCAGTGAGGCTCCCCTGTGGGACAGAGAAGGAGATGCCGTGGAGGACTTCGTCCTTTTCATAAGAAAACCGCACATTCTCAAAGCGGATCTGCAAATCGTTTCCGTTGAAATCCGTTTTTCCTTCTTTCAGGGGCGGAATATTGAACAGAGATTCCATTTGGTCAATCTTGTAGCTCAGCTGGGGCAGCACCGACATAAAGTTCATGGCCCGGACCAAAGGCGGCCCCACGGAAAAAGACATGCACAGTACCAGCGCGTAATCCGGCAGGGTGGAGGCGCCGGTGAGTACCAGATAGCCGCCGGCTGGCAGCAGCACCAGCGCCACGCAGGGCAAAATGCTGGTGTAGAGGGCCATCCACAGCCAGCAGGCCCGGAACCAATCCAGCGTAAAATCCCGGTAGTTTTTCACATCGGTCTCAAAGCGGTGATATGACTCTCCGTCCCGGTTGAAGACTTTCACGACTTCCATGCCGTTGATGTACTCCACGATGGTGTTGTTCATTTTCTGCCCGGCGGCGTAGTAGTCTCCCATCTTGCTCATGCCGGAGCGGTACATCATGCCCATGGCCAGTACGCCCAGCGGAAGGGAGCAGAGGGAAAGCAGACCCAGCTTCCAGTCCGTGAGGAACATGGCCGCAAATACCACCACCGGCACCGCCAGATTGGACAACCCTTCCGGCAGGGCGTGGGCCAGCAGAAGTTCCATGCTCTCAATGTCGTCAATGAACATCTTCTTCCAGACTCCAACGCCCTTCTCCTGGATCGCGCCCAGGGGCTGCTTTTCCAGCTTGCTCTGGAGATGGAGCCGGAGGTTTTCCAAAGTATGATAGGCGGAGCGATGAGACAGAGCCAGCCCCTCCACATAGAGAAGGCCGTAGAGGACCATGCACAGAGCCATGGCCCCGGCGTTGAACAGGGTTTCCTCCAATGTGAGACTGCCCCCAGTCAGCAGGGGTCTCAGCAGGCGGTAGAGGAAGAAATAGGGCAGCACGCTCATGGCCACGCCGGCCACCAGTACCAGAATGGAGGCATAAGTCGTCTTCCGGTGGCGTCCAGTGTAGCGCAGGACTTTTTGAAACACAGTATCACTCCTTTTTGGTTAGTTATTGCTAACTTATTAGCGAGAAAAAAGCCTCCGCAGAGGCGTTTTTCATCCCTTGGGGAATCCCAGGGCAGCGTACCAGTCAAAGAGACGGCAGACCAAAGTGCAGTGGCGCTGGATCTCCGGCCAGGCGAAGGCGTGGATAAAGGGCTCGTAAATGGTGGTCCAGAAGGCGGACAGGACTACATGGAGCTCCTCCTGCGTCATATCCACAGTACACAAGCCCCGGCGTCTGGCCTCGGCGTAGTAGGTCCAGGTGCCTTCCGTCATTTTCTCCACCCAGTCGTGCTGGAAGTTGGCGTAAGCGGTGCCCTCCGCTCCGGTGAGCAGCAGCACAAAGCCATCCCGCCGCTCATTGAGAAAGCGGAACCACCACAGCATGTATTCCTCATCCATATACCACGCCCGGATCAGGTCTTCGTCGGAGAGGGCGGATGCCGGCACCGCCGTCCGCTCCTCATAAACAGCATCCAAATCCGCCACCGTATCCGCCACCACAGCACGAAACAGTTCCTCTTTTCCGGCGTAACGCTTATAAAGAGCCCCGGTTGTCACACCCGCTCGCTGGCAGATGGATTTCAGGGAAGCCTGCTCAAAGCCCAGCGTCCGAAACTCCTCTCTGGCACTGTCCATGATCCGAGGGTCGATGGAAGTATCCGGTCTTGCCATAACACCCCTCCCGACAAATGATAATTTGATTACCGATAATCTGATTATCAATATAGCATCCCTTTCTATCCCTGTCAAGGAGAAATCCTCTCTTGACAAACTCGCTTTTTGGTTGTATATTCAAAACATCGTTATGAAACACTGTTTTGAATTGTGAGGTGATACCATGGCAAAGCAGATCGAAGGGGTCTATGAAAATGTACTCCGCTGTGCCCGTCAGGAATTTTTGGAAAAAGGCTTTGCTCTGGCCTCCCTGCGGGACATCGCCAAAGCGGCGGGAACCAGCACCGGCTCCATTTATACCCGCTTTACCGACAAGGCGGGATTGTTCCGGGCCCTGGTGGAGCCTGCCGCTGGAGAGCTGAAGCGCCGTTTTTTGGAGATTCAGGAGTCTTTTCACCAGTTTGACGGCCCAACCCAGCAGGAGGAGATGGGGCGTTACACGGCCCATGCCCAGGAGGGACTGTTTGACTACATCTATGAGCACCTGCCGGAGTTTGAACTGCTGCTCCGCCGGGCCGCCGGGACGGAATATGCCCACTATATTGACGAGTTGGTGGAGATCGAAGTCAGTTACACCTACAAATACATGGAGGTCATCGGCTGTGAGAGCGTCCGCTCCGGTCAGGTCACCGAGGACTTGATCCATATCGTTACCACCGCCTACTTCAACGGAATGTTTGAGCCGGTGCGGCACCGCATGGATAAGGCCCGGGCGCTCCACTATGTCCGCCAGCTCAACCGCTATCACATGGCAGGATTTGAAACGATTTTTCATCCTGAAAACTTCCGGTAGTGCAAAAGGCCGCTTTTCCGGCGGCCTTTTCATAGAACCAAAGGTTAGCAATAACTAACTAAGGAGGCTTATTTATGCAGCAAACACAAAGCCCACTGCTGCGGTTGTGGCAGCTGGGCAAGGATCATCACGGTGGCCTGATTGCCGCCATCTTCTGCGCGGTGGCGGGTGTCCTGCTGGGTCTGCTGCCGTATCTCTCGGCAGGGCGTATCCTGGTAGCGCTTCTCACCGGGCAGCGGGACTGGAACTTCTATCTTCTGTGGTGCATGGTGGCCCTTGGTGGCTATCTGGCCAAAACTCTGCTTTACAATCTGGCGCTCTCCCTCTCCCACAAGGCCACCTTCCAGATCCTGCGGGACATCCGGAAGATGGTTCTGTCCAAAATGCCCCGCTTACCCTTGGGAGACATTCTGGACACCTCCAGCGGACGGCTCAAACAGATCGTGGTAGATCAGGTGGAGAGTATGGAGACGACACTGGCCCACCTGCTGCCGGAGATGACCTCCAATCTGCTGGCGCCGGTATGCGTTCTCGTGTATCTGTTTACGCTGGACTGGCGCATGGCATTGCTGAGTCTGGTGTCCATTCCTGTGGGCATGGCTTTTATGATGGCCATCATGGGCAGCTATGGCAAGGACTATCAGGGTGCGGTGGAGACGACCCAGGCCATGAACGAGACCATTGTGGAGTACATCGGCGGCATTGAGGTCATCAAGGCTTTCAATCAGGGAAAGAACTCCTATGAGAAGTTCTCCTCCCGGGTACGAGCCAATGCTGCCTACTACTACAACTGGATGAAGAAATGCCAGTTTGGAATGGCGCTGGCCTATGCCATCGCTCCCACCACGCTTATTACGGTGCTGCCTGTGGGCTGGATCTTCTACACGGACGGCAGCTTGTCCGCGGAGGTGTTTCTCACCACCATCATCCTGTCCATGAGCATTGTGGGACCTCTCATTGCCGCCATGGGCTTTGTAGATAATCTGGCCAAGGTAGGGACCATCGTGGGTTCGGTGGACGAGATTCTCCTGAAGCCGGAGCAGGATCACGGAACACAGCCGGCACAGCTGGGAAAACCGGACATCGCCTTGGATCATGTCTCCTTTGGGTATGCCCAGGACAAGGAGATCCTCCACAACATCTCCCTCACCATTCCGGCCGGCAGCCTCACCGCTTTGGTTGGCCCCTCCGGTTCGGGCAAGTCCACCATCGCCAAGCTCATCGCCGGTTTCTGGGATGTGACCGAGGGCCGCATTACCCTGGGCGGCGTGGAGGAAAGCCGTATCCCGCTGGAACAACTCTATGACCAGGTGGCCTTTGTTTCTCAGGACAATTACCTCTTTGACGATACCATCCGGGAAAATATCCGTATGGGCCGGGTAAATGCCACGGATCAAGAAGTGGAACAAGTCGCCAAAGCCGCCGGAGGCGACGGTTTCATCCGCCAGTTGGAGCATGGCTATGACACCCGGGTGGGCGGCGGAGGCGCCCATCTCTCCGGAGGAGAGCGGCAGCGTATCGCCATCGCCCGGGCTATGCTGAAAAACGCCCCCGTGGTGATTCTGGACGAGGCCACCGCCTACATTGATCCGGAGAATGAAGCAGTGGTCCAGCGGGCAGTGGCAAAACTGGTGGAGGGTAAGACGGTCATCGTCATTGCCCACCGCCTGTCCACCATCACCGGCGCTGATCAGATCGTGGTGGTGAAGGATGGAAGCATCGAGGCGCAGGGCAGGCATGAAGACCTGCTGCGCCATTGTCCGTTGTACGCCGATCTGTGGCAGGCTCACATGGGCGCAAAGGAGGGAGAAACGGTATGATCGAGACATTCAGAGGTATCTGGCGGTTTGCCGGTAAGGAACAGCGCAACATCCGGCGCTCGGTGATCGCCTGCTTTTTCAACGCGGTGTTCCATATGTTTGAGATCGCCGCCATCTACTACACCATCCTGGCTCTGCTGGATGGAAAAACCGGCCCTGCCACGGCGTGGCAGGCGCTGGGTCTGTTGGCAGTCAGTATTCTGGGCAGCGCCGTGACCAAGTATTTCTCCCAACTCCAGCAGACCCACGCCGGGTACTTCATGGCGGCCAATAAGCGCGTGGCCATCGGGCAGCGGATGAAATCCGTCCCCATGGGCTACTTCAACGACAACAGCCTGGGAGAGCTCACCGGGGTCTGCACCACTATACTGGACAATGTGGAGACTGTGGCCCCCATGGTGTTGGTGACCATGCTGGGCGGGATGCTCAACGCTCTGGTCTTTACGGTGATGATCCTGACTTTTGACTGGCGGATCGGTCTCATTGTGGTGGCGGCCACAGCAGTTTATTTGTTCATCACCTCGGCCATGGAGCAAAAATCCGCCGCCCTCGCCCCGCACCGTCAGAAGTCCGAGGCCAAGTTGGTGGAGGCGGTACTGGAGTATGTGCAGGGCATGAGCGTGGTGAAGTCCTTCAACCTCACCGGACGGGGTGACCGCACCTTGCAGGAAGCACTGGAATACAACTGCCGCAGCAACCTGAACATCGAAAAGATGTTCACCCCTTATATTATGGCGCAGGGGATTGCGCTCCAGCTGGGAAGCGTGGCCATGATGCTTGCGGCGGTATGGTTCTATCTCTCCGGAACGATGATTCTGGCCAACGCTCTGATGGTGGTCATCATGTCCTTCCTGGTCTTTGCTCAGATCTCCTCGGCGGGCAGCGGCATGTCCCTGCTGCGTATCGTCAGTAGCTGCATGGCCCATGCCGATGAGACGGACGCCATGCCCCAGCTGGCAGAGACCGGTCGGGCCGGCACGCCCAGGGAGCACAGCATTACCTTCGACCATGTTTCGTTCTCTTATGACCAGCGGCCTATCCTGCGGGATGTATCCTTCGCCATCCCGGACAGAACCACCACCGCCATCGTGGGCCCCAGCGGTTCCGGGAAAACCACACTGTGTAATCTCATCGCCCGGTTCTGGGATGTGGAGAGCGGCACCGTCCTTGTGGGCGGTCAGAATGTGAAGGACTATACTCTGGAGGACCTGATGGATCAGATCTCCATGGTATTTCAGAAGGTCTATCTCTTTGCCGACACGGTGGAAAACAACATCAAGTTTGGATGCCCCAATGCCACCCACGAGGAAGTGGTGGCTGCGGCGAAGAAAGCCTGTTGCCACGACTTCATTCTCACCCTGCCCCAAGGCTATGACACCGTCATCGGCGAGGGTGGTTCCAGTCTTTCCGGCGGCGAGAAGCAGCGCATCTCCATTGCCCGGGCTATCCTGAAGGATGCTCCCATCGTGATTCTGGATGAAGCCACCGCCAATGTAGACCCGGAGAATGAGGACCGGTTGCAAAAGGCCATTGAAGCCCTGACTCGGAACAAGACCATTCTGATGATCGCTCACCGGCTGAAGACGGTCCGCAACGCCGACCAGATCCTGGTGCTGGACGGCGGACATATCGTTCAGCGGGGCACCCACAGCCAGCTCATGGCCCAGGAGGGCCTGTATCAAGCGTTCGTATCCGGCCGTAAAGAGTCCGGCCAGTGGAAGCTCTAAGAGGAGGAACGCCCAAACCATCATGAAAAGAGGAGTGCCGCCACCGGGTATATTCCGGCGGCGGTACTCTTGTTGTGTCCGGGAGATTGCGCTTGAAGGGGCAATTGATACTGAAAATGGAAAATCACTTGACTGGTTAGCGTTTACTAACTATAATCAAGCGTAGAGTACCGTGTCTTTTGAGGAGGGCCTATGGAGAAGTACAAAATCGAGAAGGACTCCGTGCAGGAGACGCTCATCATCCCGCTGTATGGCCGGTGGATCTGCTCGCGGCGGTTCCCCGGACTGTATCAGGATGCCGCGGCGGCCATACTGATGGAGAAGGTGGACTACGACTTCTCCCCTTTGGAGCGGCGGGCAAACGGTCTGATGCAGACCTTCGGCGCGCTGGAGGTCGCCATGCGCCAGAATGACCTCGCCTGGGAGGTGCGGGACTATCTGAATGCCCATCCCAGAGCGGCCGTCATCAATCTGGGCTGCGGTCTGGACAACACCGGGCGGGCCTATGGCAACGGCCGGTGCAGCATCTGGAATATCGACCTGCCGGATGTGATCGAGCTGCGGGATCGCCTGCTTCCTCCCGGAGAGCGGGAGAAAAATCTGGCTTTTGATCTGAAAGACCCGCGCTGGATGGATGCCGTCCGCACAGATCCTGATGATGGGGCGGTACTGTTTGCCGCCGGGGTCTTCTATTACTTCACGACAGAAGAGGTGAAAGCTCTGGTCACAGGCATCGCAAAACGCTTCCCCGGAGGGCGGCTGGTCTTTGACGCAGCCGGGCAAACGGCCGTCCGGCTGATGCTGAAAACCTGGGTAAAGCAGGCGGGCATCCGGGATGTGGGCGCCTATTTTTCCGTCAAGGACGCCAAGCGGGAGCTGGAGCCCTGGTCGCCGCTTTTTTCTGTTTCCAGCCGGGGCTATATGTTGGGCTATCAATCGCTTCATGATCCGGCGGTTCGCCCCGTCCACCGGCTGCTGGCGAAGCTGGCCGACGGACCGATGCGCCTCCAGATCGTCCGGATTGACTTTGCAGAATGATGATACCTAACCGATTTTTTCCACCCAGAATACGAGCAGATGATCGTGATAGGGGATGTGTATGAACTGGACGCGCACCGTTTTGGACGGGTTCGCTATGGCGGCCTACTTTAACCTGTTTGCCGGACTGGTGGCGCTGTATAAGCCTCGGCTGATGTTCCCCGGTTATCCGCCCGCCATCATCAAGGCGGCAAAAGATCCGCCCACCAGTGCGGAAAACCGCTTTTACTGGATTTGGATCTGTTTTGGGGAGCTGCTGCCCCTTCTGCTTTATGGCGCGGTCAGTACCATGGAGGGTGGGACAACAGGGTTCTGGCCTCTGGCTCTGACCGGGTATATCCAGTGGATGATGGTCAATTTCTGCGACCTGTTCTTTCTGGATTTTTGGCTGGTTCAGAGGAAGGCGAAAAGACGGTTTATCATTCCGGGGACCGAAGGGCACCCCGGCTACAGGTTCAACGCCTGGATGAAGGACTACGCTCTGCCGGAGCACCTGCTCCAGTGGCCGTTTTTGATGTGTCCCATCCTGGCGGCAGCCCAGGCAGGGCTGGGGCTGCTCATCGATATATTTTGGTGAACGGCAAGAAAACAAGATGTGCCGCATGACTGCTCCTTTTCAAATCATCAGTCCGGCAGTCAAGATGATGGGGTACAAAAATTGTTTCCCATACCCCCAGAGGGGCCGCTGGAGGAAGGGAAAAAAGATGAATGAAGAGTGTGGCTTTCAGCGGCATTCGATGACATGATTCCGAAGATATCAGTGAAAAAGCGCTCCAATGTGGGGCCCGCACTGTTTGGTACCAGCTCTGCCCTCATGATGACGCTGGATGTGGCGCTGGGTGCTTGAGTGAGTGAAGGTGAAAAAATGGGACAAGAAGAGCGGATTCAAAAAGCCTACCGGGGATTGGGAGGCAAACGGACATTTTATGATGGCATGATCACCTGTTCCACCCTGTCAGGCCGGGCGGTGTGCAGTCTGGTATGGGAAATGGGCCGTGCGGAAACCCAGGACTACCTTTGCGCCGCCCTTTCCGGAATACCGGAGGGGTTTTCCGGAAGACTGCTGGAAGTCCCCGTGGGTACCGGCATACTGACCATGCCCCTCTATCGGGAAATGCCGGAGGCGGAGATCACCTGCCTGGATTACTCGCCGGAGATGCTGGAGCGGGCAAAATCCCGGGGCGAGGGACTTGCCCATGTGCGCTTTCAGCAGGGGGATGTGGGGGCGCTGCCCTTTGGGAACAGCAGCTTCGACATCGTGCTCTCGCTCAACGGCTTTCATGCGTTTCCGGACAAGGAGGCCGCCTGGCGGGAGATCTTTCGTGTACTGCGGCCCGGCGGGACCTTCTGCGGCTGTTTCTATGTGCGGGGACAAAACCGCCGCACGGACTGGCTAATCCGCAGGCTGTATGTGCCAAAGGGCTGGTTCACCCCGCCCTTTGAGACGGCGGAGAGCCTGCGGCATCGTCTGGAGGAAACATTCGGGCCTGCAAAGGTCCGCACCGTTCAGAGCATAGCCTCTTTTGTCTGCCGGAAGGCGAAGGAGAAACACCCGTAAACGAATTGTACACAAATATTGAACAACAGGAGGAAAATCAAATGCAGCAAAAGCGTAATCAACAAGCAGAAATTCGTCTCGGCAGTCACGGCGAAGACTACGGGAGCTGGATGTCCAATCCCGTGTTCTATATTATCGGCGGCATTACGGCTCTGGCCGTGGTTTTGGCCGTACTCTCCTTTTCGGTGTTCCACATCACGGTTCTCGGTGTTCTGTTCTCTGTTGTTGCGGCGGCGCTGGTGGCCCTGCTGGTCTGGATCACATGGATCAGGCGTCAGTATGCCTTTGGCGGCGGCGGGATCATGGAACAGGTTCACCGGGTCGTTCTCTCTCATCTGGACTATGACGGCCAGGGCAGTCTCTTGGAAGTCGGCTGCGGCTCCGGAGCCCTGTCGATTCGTGCGGCCCTGACCTGGCCGGAGTCAAAGGTCACTGGCATGGACTACTGGGGAGCTGTTTACAATTACAGCAAGGCCCTCTGTGAGAAAAACGCCGCAAGTGAAGGCGTGGCCTCCCGGTGTGTATTCCAGCATGGCGACGCCAATCATCTGGATTTCCCCGATGAGAGTTTTGATGCGGTCATCAGCAACTATGTCTACCACAATGTCATGGGAGCCGATATGCACAAGCTGCTGCTGGAGAGCCTGCGGGTGCTGAAAAAAGGAGGCGTCTTTGCTCTGAACGATGATATGAAGCCCAAGCTGTACGGCGATATGGATGCCTTTGCGCAAAAGCTGCGGGAGATGGGCTATCAGGATGTCCGGCTCATTGATACCGCAGAAGAAGCCTTCGGCTCCCACCGCCGGGCTGCCATGATGATGCTGGGATCTTCCCAGCTGCTTGTCGGCAGAAAGTAATTCGTCCAAATAGGAGGGTTGACCATGTCCAAGTTGGGTGTTGTAGAGGACACGCTTTTTGTCCCCATGCTGGGCAGGATCTATGCCAGCGAGTACTGCCCGCAGATCCTGTACGATCCAAAGGCGCTGGAACTGAAAAAGAAACTGCCTTCCAGCCTGCCGGAGCAGGACGGACAGAGCCAGTATACTCTGCTGGCCTCCGCCGCCCGGTCCGCCAATATGGATCGGTACATCCGGGCGTTTCTGGAGCGCAGGCCGGACGGTGTGATCGTCCAGCTGGGCTGCGGCCTGGAGACGGCCTATTCCCGCTGCGACAACGGGCATACCCGCTGGTATGCGGTGGATCTGCCCCATGTGGTGGAGTACCGGCGGGAGTTGCTGCCGGAGCCGGAGCGGGAGACCTATCTGGCCGGAGACGCCTTTGCCGGGGACTGGATCAAGCAGATCCGCGCCGATGTGCCGGATGCTCCTATTCTGGTCACCGCCGGCGGCCTGTTCCACTATTTTGAGGAAAATAAGGTTGTGGAACTTTTGCGGATGCTCACGGGGGTTGGAGAGATCGAAATCGTCTTTGACACCGTGAGCAAAAGCGGCATGGCCATGATGCGGAAAAAGTACATGAAGCAGGTGGGCCACGGGGATGCGCAGATGTTTTTCTATGTGGATTCGGCGTCGGAGTTGGCCGGAAAAATCGGCAGCGGGGTCAGGGTGCTGGCTGAGGAGCCTTATTACCGCCGTATCCCCCGAACCGGATTGAAGCTGTCCACCAAGGTCAGCATGGCGGTTTCGGACCGGTTTGGTATGGTGAAGATGGTACATCTCTGTCACAGCGCTAAATTCCATGACTAAACGGGATAAAGCCGTCCAATCGGAGCGGAAAGAACAGCGATGTGCCGCTATACTCAGTAAGAAGGGGCGCGCTGAGCGCCTTTTCTCAGAAATAACGGTTAGCATAATCTAACTATGTTGAAGGAGAGCGGTACATCATGAACACGCAGAAAAAAGGGATGACGGGAAAGGACATCATTACGGTGGGAATTTTCTCCGCCATCTACTTTGTCATCAACTTTGCTTTTATGCTTCTCAGCGGTCTGCATCCCCTGCTTTGGATCTTGATGCCTGGCCTGATCGCCGTATTTGCGGGTATCCCATTCCTGATGATGTGTACTAAGGTGCCAAAGACCGGCGCAGTGGTCCTGATGGGCTTTATTACGGCCTTGATCTACTTTGTTACTGGCCAATTTACGGTGGTGATTCTCATTGCTTTTGCGGTGAGCTGCATCTTGGCGGAGCTTTGCCGGATCTGTAGCCATTACCGGTCTTTCCGTGGTAATGCTCTGGCCTACGTGTTTTTCTCGCTGGGGATGATCGGCTCCCCGCTGCCTGTCTGGATCATGCGGGACAGTTTTCTGGCGCAGATCAGCCAGCAGGGAATGCCGGAAGCCTATGTCTCCACCTTGGCGGCATTGACTTCCCCGGGTATGATCGTGGTTCTGGTGGGGGCGCCTATCGTGGGAGCTATTCTGGGTATCCTGCTGGCCAAAGGAATGTTCCGCAAGCACTTTGAGAAGGCGGGGATTCTGTAACATGGAGGAGGCACGGCGCTGTTTGGTGTTCGACCCCAGGGTGGGTCTTGCTCTGCTGGTTTTCGCCAATCTGGCAGCCTTTAGTGAGCAACCTTTTTGGATGGAAATGATATGGATCGGTTTTCTCCTGCTCCTGATGCTGCTCCATCGCTGCTTTGCCATGGTGGGGAAAAGCATCTTGATCTTCGGAGGAATCCTGTGCCTGCAATACTGGATTCTGCCGGCTGCGCCGGGATGGGTTGCTACCAGCTTCTCTATTTTTGCCAACTATGCCCGCCGAATGATGCCTTGCCTGATGCTCGGCTTTCTGATGCTTCGCCGGACGCCTATGCCTTATCTGGTGGCTGGAATGCGGAAGATCCATTTCCCTCAGCGGCTGATCGTAGCCGTCTCGGTGACGCTGCGGTACTTCCCAGCCATTCGGGAAGAGACAGGCTATATCCGCGATGCAATGCGATTGCGGGGCATCCGGGGATTGGCAAAGCTGGAGGGAATCATGGTTCCCCTGATGGTCTCCGCTACCGGCACTGCGGAGGAGCTGTCCGCAGCGGCAGTAACCCGGGGAATCGAGGACCCGGCGCCTAAGACCAGTCTGGTGGAGCTGCGGGCCTCGCCGGTGGACAGCGCCGCATTTGTCGTGGGCGTGGGGTTGACTGCTGCCCTTCTGGCGGCCAAATTGGGGGTGTTTCCATGGTAGAGCTGCAAGATGTGTCCTTTTCCTATACAAAAGAAGTGGGCACCCTCACCCATGTGGATCTGACCATCCGACCGGGCGAGTGTGTCTTGCTCTGCGGCGCTTCCGGCTGCGGAAAGACCACCATCACGAAGTTGGTCAACGGCCTGATCCCGGCATTTACGGAGGACTGCACGCTGACCGGACAGGTCCTGCTCCACGGCGCGCCGGTGCGGGAACAACCTCTTTACCAGCTGGCCCGGCAGGTGGGGTCTGTTTTCCAGAACCCCAAAAGTCAGTTTTTCAACATGGATTCCGACAGTGAGCTGGCCTTTGGCCTGGAAAATCAGGGTATGACCCGGGGTGAGATCCTCCATCGGCTGGATGATACCACCGACCGCCTGCATCTGAAGCGGTTGAGGGGGCGGAACATCTTCGCCATGTCGGGCGGAGAAAAGCAGCTGCTGGCCTTTGCCTCGGTCTATGCCATGGGGCCGAAGCTCTACATTCTGGATGAGCCTACGGCCAATTTGGATCGGGAAACCATCGAAAGACTCCATGATCAAATCGCATACCTGAAAAGTCGGGGACACACCATTCTCATTGCGGAGCATCGGTTGTACTTTCTGGCGGATCTCATAGATCGGGCTGTCTATCTGCGGGACGGGATCGTGGAGCGGATCTGGAGCGGAGCAGAATTCCGGCGGCTGGCTGAGACAGAACGGATCGCTCTGGGCCTTCGCACGCTCACGCCTACTCAGGTGACTCTGCCGCCCGCCCGCGCCGCGGGGGAACAGGATGGACTGTCTGTGGAGGGCCTGTACTGCCGGTACAAGCGGGAGCCGCCGGTATTTCAAAACCTTTCCTTCTCCGCCCGCCCGGGGGAGGTGCTTGCCATCACAGGCGACAACGGCGTTGGAAAGAGTACTCTTTCCCGCTGCCTGTGCGGCCTGATGCCGGAGAGTGCCGGAACGATCCGACTCAATGGCCGCGTCCTTGGTCCGAAGCAGCGGCAGCGGATCGCCTACTGCGTCATGCAGGATGTGAACCATCAGCTCTTTTCCGACAGTGTGTGGGGAGAGTGTCGGCTGGCTGCGGAAGGGCTCTCCGACCAGCGCATTCAGGAGGTATTGGACCGACTCCATTTGCTTGCGTTCCGGGAAAAGCACCCTATGGCCCTCTCCGGCGGGCAGAAGCAGCGTTTGGCGGTGGCTACCGCCATGCTGTCCCAAAAGCCGCTGCTGGTATTCGACGAGCCCACCAGTGGTCTGGACTATGCAAGAATGCAGGAAGTGGCCTGTTGCGCACGGGAACTGGCGGACGAGGGCCGGGTGGTTCTGGTGGTGACACATGACCGCGAATTTCTCCAGTGCGCCTGTGATCGAGTCCTGGAACTTTGAGAAAGGAGCTGAGCCGCAGTGGCATTTTTACAGGACAGCCAACCGGATCTGTGCCTCTTGGCCAAGAGTGGTGGGTGCAGCGTTTATCAGCTGCGAAATGAGAGCGGCGAGGGAACCATGACCGTCTATGAGGTGTTCCCCGGCGCTACCATCCTGTATAACGATTTCCACATGGCCTATTGCGACTCCTCTTTTGAAACCCGACAGGATCTCCTCTGCATCGACTATTGCCGGGAGGGCCGGATGGAATACGCTGTGGGCAACGATGCGTTCTCCTATGTGGAGGCAGGTGACCTGAAAGTGGATCGCCGCCTGAAGCACAAAGGATACTTTTCTCTCCCGTTGTCCCACTATCATGGCATCTCCATGTGCTTTGACCTGTCCATGGCACCCGTGGAACTGGCTCGTCTGGCGGGAGACTATCCTTTGGATCTGGCCGCCATTCAGCGGAAATTCTGCCCGGATGCCCGGCCGCAGGTCATTCACGGAGCACCCTCGGTGGATCACATTTTTCAGGAGTTGTGTGCCGTACCGGAGCGGATCAAAATGCCCTACTTCCGGGTAAAGATTCTGGAGCTGCTGCTGTATCTCGACGCCCTGGAATTGGGAAGCGGAACGGAAAAACCATATTTTTACCGTTCCCAGGTGGAAACGGTAAAGGCCATCCGCTCCTATCTGGTGGAGCATCTGGATCAGCATATCACGTTGGAGGCTCTGTCCAGACAGTACCAGATCCCTTTGACCACCATGAAGGCCTGCTTCAAAAGTGTATATGGCAGTCCGGTGAACACCTATATGCGGGCACTGCGGATGGATCGGGCGGCTCTGCTGCTTCGGAAAGAACCGGAGGCCAGCGTTACAGAGATCGCCGGAGCGGTGGGCTATGACAGCTCCAGCAAATTTGCCGCGGCTTTTCGGGCGGTGAAGGGACAAACTCCGCTTGAATACCGGCGAGGCGGCGGGAATCCCGTTCTCTCTTTTCCTGACGAAACGGAGTGACGCTGGCTGTGCGGAGCGGCAAGCACGGGTAAGAACCGATACAATAGGGCATGGTGAGAGATGTCTCACCATGCCCTATTTTTTGAAAGGAGTGGTTTTGTGAAACAACGCAGCTGGCTGGCCATCCTGCTCTCCTTTGCCGGTCCCTGCCGGGGAAAGCTGGTCTTGTCTGTTATATGCGCAATTATCAGCGTGGTGGGGGGCTTTGTGCCGTATCTGGGGGTCTATGAGATCCTTCGCCTGTTTATCCATCAGTCGGCCTCCGGAACGGAGCTTCTCCGATGGGCTGGAGTGTGTCTGGCGGGATATACGGTCAAGGTGGCTTTTTACGCCTTTTCTACTATGCTGGCTCATGTGTCTGCCTACACCATTTTGGAGGGCCTGCGCCGTCAAGTGGCCCATAAGCTGATGCACGCCCCCTTGGGGAGTGTGCTGTCGAAGCCCGTCGGTTCCCTCAAAAGCACCATCGTGGATCGGATCGAGGACATTGAGCCGCCGCTGGCCCACATGATACCGGAATTGAGTTCCAATGTGCTGCTGCCTATCGTGGTGGTGATCGCCCTCTTTGCCATGGATTGGCGGATGGGCCTTGCCTCCCTTGCTACGATCCCGGCCGCGCTGATCCCCATGGCGGCGAGCCTGCGGACCTACAACGAAAAGTATGCCGCCTATATGGCAGCCAATGCTCAGGTCAACAGTATCATCGTGGAGTATGTAGAGGGCATCGAGGTGGTAAAGGCTTTCAACCAGAGCGGTGCCTCCTATGAGAAATTCGTCCGGGCAGTGACCAGTTTTCGTGACTTCACGCTGGATTGGTTCCGCTGCACCTGGAAGTCCATGAACCTGTGCCTGTCTATCCTGCCTACCACGCTGCTGGCCACCCTGCCAGTTGGGATCGCCCTGTATCAGACCGGCGTCCTGGACCCGGCCCGGCTGGCTCTGTGCTTGATGCTGGTGCTGGGTATCGTGTCCCCGCTGGTGCAGGCTGCAGCCTTTCTCAATTCCATGAAGAGCATGGAATTTGCCGTCCGGGACACTCGGCATCTGCTGGATCTGGAGGAGCTGCCCGAGGCGTCCGAGCCCGCCCGCCTCTCCGGCAGCGGTATCACTTTGCGGGATGTGTCCTTCTCGTATAGCGGGAAAGAAGAGGACACTGTGCTGCGTCACATTGATCTGGAACTTCCCGCTGGCACCTTCACCGCTCTGGTGGGTCCCTCCGGTGGCGGCAAATCTACGGCAGCCCGGCTTATCGCTCGGTTCTGGGATGTGACGGATGGCTGCATTGCCATAGGCGGTGTGGATATTCGGAATCTCACACTGAAGCAGCTGGCGGATCAGGTCAGTTTCGTGACACAGGACAATTTCCTCTTTGACTGCTCTCTGAAAGAAAACATTCGATTGGGGAAGCCGGACGCCACGGAGGAGGAAGTTTGGGCGGCTGCCAGGGCTGCTCAGTGTGAGGAGTTTTTAGGGCGGCTGGAGCATGGATGGGATACCCCAGCGGGTGAAGCGGGCAAGCAGCTCTCCGGTGGGGAGCGGCAGCGGATCGCCATCGCCCGCGCGATTCTGAAGGATGCCCCCATTGTAATTTTGGACGAGGCCACCGCCTTTACCGATCCGGAGAACGAAGACAAAATCCAGCGTTCTCTGATGGCGCTCTCCCGGGGGAAAACGCTGCTGGTTATTGCCCACCGGCTGAGCACGATTCAGAACGCCGACCAGATCGTGGTGCTGGAGAAGGGCCGTATTGTGGACAAAGGCACACAGCCGGAGCTGCTCAGCCGATGCCCGCTATATCAAAAGCTATGGCAGGCCCATGTGGGTGCCCAGAACTGGGCGGTTGGAAAGGAGGCTTGACGATGTTTCAGAGTATGAATCGGATTCTGCGTTGGACAAAGGGGTACCACAGACGGCTGTATCTCGGAAGCCTCTGTTCGTTTCTTGCCACCTGGGCCGCCGCCGGGCCGGTGATGCTGACGGCCTGGGCCCTTGGGCTGGTCATCGAGAGTGCCCAGGAGGGGACGGCGCTGGACGCCAGGCTCCCCTGGCTGTGCCTGGGCGGGATCATCCTGCTGATCGTTCTGCGCTTCGTGTGTGCTTACTGGAAAAACCGGCTCCAGGAGAGTATCGGAACAGAGCGGGCGGCGCAGCAGAGACTGGAACTTGGTGACCTGCTCAAACGGGTTTCCCTGGGGTATTTCTCTAAGAATAACCTGGGCGACATTCTGGCTGCTCTGACCACGGAGCTCAGTACCCTGGAGCTGCAAAGCATGAAGATGGTGGATGCGGTCATCAACGGCTATCTGCAGGTACTGGTCATCGTTTTGTGCATGGCGTTCTTCTGCCCCGAGGCGGCGCTGGTGGCAGTGGTGGGTGTGCTGCTGTCCGCCTTTGCCCTCCGCGGCATCGGGCGGCAGAGTGCCCGCACCGCTCCGGTGGGACACCGGGCCCAAGAGGCATTGTCCGGGGCAGCCATTGAGTACATCCACGGCCTTTCGGTGGTCAAATCCTTCGGACAGGAGGGGGCGTCCTCCCAGCGGTTTTTTGAGGCGTGCCGGGCCAATAAGGACATCCGTATCAAAAACGAGTTTGGATTTGTGCCCTGGAACTGCCTGCACCTGTTTTCTCTGAAGGCCGCAGCTGTTGGCCTGGTGTTCACCGCCGGCTGGCAGACTATGAACGGAACCTTGGAGCTGCCGGTGCTCCTGATGGCTGCCATGTTTTCCTTCACGATCTTCGGCAGTGTGGAGTCCATCAACGACGCCGCCCATATCCTTTCTGTCACGGACTCGGTGCTGGACCGTCTGGAAGAACTGGAGGGAACGGAACTGCCGGATCAGGATGGGAAAGACATCTCTTTGGAGCATTACGACATCTGCTTCGACCATGTCTCCTTCGGTTACGGAACACGGGAGGTGATCCACAATGTTTCCTTCCAGCTGCCGCAAAACAGCGCCACCGCCATTGTAGGGCCGTCCGGCAGCGGGAAGAGCACCCTCTGCGCGCTGCTGGCCCGGTTTTATGATGTGGATCAGGGACGCATCACCGTGGGCGGCTATGACATCCGGAAGATGACCTGCGACAGCCTTTTACGCAACATTGCTATGGTATTTCAGAATGTGTATCTGTTCCACGACACCATCCGCAATAACATCCGTTTTGGCCGTCCGGATGCTGCCGAGGAGGATGTAATCGCCGCAGCCAAAGCGGCCCGCTGCCATGACTTCATCATGGCGCTGCCCCAAGGGTACGACACCATGGTGGGAGAAGGCGGCTCCAACCTTTCCGGCGGAGAAAAACAGCGCATTTCCATTGCCCGGTGCCTGCTGAAGGACGCCCCCATCATCATTCTCGATGAGGCCACCGCCAGCGTGGACCCGGAGAATGAGCATGAGATCCAGGCGGCGCTCTCTGCTCTGGTGCGGGGGAAGACCATCATCACCATCGCCCACCGTCTGGCTACAATCCAAAACGCAGACCGGATTTTAGTGGTGGAGGATGGTCGCATTGCTCAGCAGGGCACCCATCAGGAGCTGATGAGCCAAGAGGGAACTTACCGGAACTTTATCGAGATCCGACAGCGGGCTGAGGGCTGGCGGATATAAAATAAGTATGTGGGGAGGCAGATCTGCCTCCCCACATACTGTTTTGGGATGATTCTTTGGATTTTGGCTTTGTATCACTTTCGCTTTGCCATTTTCCTGTACTCCAGCGGGAGCAAGCCGGTGCTTCTTCGAAACAGTTCCGCAAACCGGCTGGATGTAGAATATCCTATCGTTTGAGCAATCTGACCAATTTGCAGATCGGTATGAGCCAGCAGATATTCTGCCTGACTCATGCGGCGCTGCTGTATATACTCTGTGATCGTGCAGCCATAGACCTTCTTGAAGCTGCTTTTGAGTTTTGTCGTACCCATGCAGGCGATTTGTGCCAGACGTTCTATGGGTACTTCACCAGCGTAATGATCACTCAGATAGGCCGCTACGGTTTGAATCCGTTCCAAATCCTGAGAAGCCAGTTTGTGATCTGAAACTGAACGCTTTTTTTGATATTCAACCACCAGAGAGAGCGCCTCGGCTACCTTGCTCTCATAATAGAGTTTAGCTGCAATTCCGGTTCCACGGTAACTCTGTAGTTCTGATAGAAGCCGGTACATTTCCGGGAAATCTGTTGTTTGGTCGATTTCCCGAAAAGCCTCGACAGGATTCCGATATACTTCTGGATATTGTTTTTTCAGATAATCCTCATAATATGCAGGGGTGATCTCGATGCCTATGGATCGAACCGGTATATTTTTGTGGACGATTACTTGATATGGCTTGTATCCGCCCACATAGGTCTTGATACATCCGGCTGACAACCGGCGATACGGAGACAACTCTTCACCGGAGATAGAATCGTAACGGGTAATACTGAGACATTCCGGGAGATCAAATTCCAGCATAAAATCCTTATTGAAAGAGAAGTTGTGTATCTTGATGTCGAACAGATCCCTTTGCCCGTAGGTCCAATAGGAACCTTCGCCAACTTCCGGAGATAGCTTCCAGCAAAGCCCCAGAGGACCATACTGATCATTATCTGGTTCCGGTACAAAACCGTGCTTTTTCAGTAATGGCGCATAGTATTGCTCGATGATACCGGTCATTACAATAGATACGCCTCCCTTGTTTTGCAATGATTAGACGAATTTTTGAAATGATAGGACGAACCTCGCTCCAAACGATTGAAAGCAGGTTGTGCATGGTGTAATTATATATAACGGTTAGCCATATCTAACCAAAGGATAGCATACCTATCCCATAAAGTCAACGCATTGCAAAATAGGAGGATCAACATGAGCAACCAAATCAATCCCGCAAAAAAGAGTCTCACGATCAAAGATCTTGTGACAACCGGCATTTTCAGCGCAATTTTCTTGGTGTTTACCATGATTGGCGGTATTTTCTTTGCACCAAACCCGGTTTTGACATTCTATATGCCGATGGGTGCAGCATTGCTGTGCGGCCCTGTATATCTTCTGATGATCGCCAAGGTTCAGAAGCGGTGGAGCGTCACCATTCTTGGCATCGTTATGGGGATCATCTGGTTCGTTACCGGAATGCACTGGGCTTTTTCTTTAGGCTATATCGGAATGGGAATTATCGCCGATCTGGTAGCTGGTGCGGGACATTACCGCAACAAGGCGGTCAATCTGCTGTCCTATATGCTGATGTCGTTGGGCGGCGTTTACACCTATGTGGTGTTTTTTACTGATCCGCAAGGCTGGGCCAGTACAATGCTGGAAAACGGCACGGAACAGTCCTATATTGACACAATGAGCGCATCTGCGCCTTCCTGGCTGTTGGCTGTCATCATTATCGGAACGCTGGCGATTGCTGCGTTCAGTGGTTGGATCGGTGGAAAGCTGCTGAAAAAGCAGTTTGAAAAGGCTGGGATCACCGCATGATTGGCGGAGCGTTATTCAGGCGCAGACTGTGGCTGGACCCCAGAACGAAGATATTACTGCTCGTGCTGTGTATCCTCTCTGCCATGATGGCTCCATCTTTATTCTACGAACTGGGCCTTGTGGTGCTGATTGGACTGCTCGGCATTTGTTTTGGAAAGTGGAAGTATGCCTGGAAGGGAGTGCTGTTCTATGCGCTGATCGTTCTGCTCACCATCTGGATTATGGATACCATGACCGGAACTTGGCGCACCATGTTTATCGCTTTTTTAGGGTTGTTCCATAAGGTCTACCCCTGCGGGATGCTGTCCGGCATTGTCATCTCCACTACAAAGGTCAGCGAATTCCTCTCGGCGATGAATCGCATCCATGCACCCCAAAAGCTGGTAATCCCCTTGGCGGTCATGCTGCGTTATATCCCTACCATTCAGGAGGATTGGCGGTTTATCAAGGATGCGATGCGGATGCGGGACGTCTCACCTTCGCTTAAGGGGCTCCTGACACATCCCGGAATAACGGTGGAGTGTATCTATGTTCCGTTGATGATGGCGGCATCCAAAGCGGCGGATGAACTGTCCATCGCTTCTATCACCCGCGGCATTGAAAACCCAAAGCCTCGAACTTGTCTGGTGCAGATCCATATTGGTTTGATGGACATTGCGGCAGTCTTTTGCTTTGCAGGCGCGTTGGTTGTCGGGCTTTATGGAAAGGGGGTGCTGGGATGATTGAGTTAAAGCATGTGTCATTTACTTATCAAGGACAAACAGGAGACGGGCTGCAAGACATCAACCTGACCATAGAGGACGGAGAATGTGTGCTGTTCTGTGGCCGGAGCGGCTGCGGAAAGACCACCATCACGAGGCTTGTAAACGGTTTGATCCCGCAATTCTACGCAGGAGAACTGGCGGGCAGCGTACTGGTGGATGGTCAGGAAGTCCGTGATCTTCCCATGCACCAGATTGCCGCAAAGGTTGGATCGGTGTTTCAAAACCCAAGGACACAGTTTTTCAATGTGGATACAGACAGCGAGATCGCTTTTGGTATTGAGAATCAAGCACTTCCAGTTTGCCAGCTGAGAGAACGCGTGGATCGTACATCGGCAGAACTGCACATTGAAAACCTCCGTAATCGCAACATCTTCGAGTTATCCGGTGGAGAAAAGCAAAAGATAGCGTTTGCTTCGGTCTATGCGATGAATCCTCAAATATATCTTTTGGATGAACCGTCCTCCAATTTGGATATGCGTTCCATTCAAGAATTGGGAGAACATCTCAGGCTGATCAAATCGCAGGGAAAAACCATATTGATTGCAGAACATAGGTTGTACTATTTGATGGATCTGGTGGACCGGATTGTGTATTTGGAACACGGGAAAATCATGCAGGTCTTTACGCCGGAAGCATTTCGGCAGCTGTCGGAGGATACTCGAGAACATATGGGCCTTCGAGCGATCGATTTGCATTATGTTCTCCCGCCGCGGGACCATTCCCTTGCGCCTGTTCCAGATCCTATCCTGGAACTTAAAAATGTAGCCCTTCGCTATAAGAAGAGAACCGTTTTGCACAACATCAGCCTTACAGCTGCAAAGGGAGAGGTAATTGGTGTCGTTGGCCACAATGGGGCCGGAAAAACGACCTTTTCCCGTGCTTTGTGCGGGCTTCACAAGGCCTGTGATGGTCAATTCTTTTGGAACGGTCTGTCCATGGATCACAAAGATCGCCTGCGGCATTCCTATATGGTCATGCAGGATGTGAACTACGAGCTTTTTGCGGATAGTGTGGAGTCAGAATGTACATTCGGTATCCGCAATCCGAAACAGACGCTCGTTGACGCAACACTGGAAGAGTTGGCCCTGGCCCCATTCAGAGACCGCCACCCCAATACCCTGTCCGGAGGTCAAAAGCAGCGGGTGGCGGTAGCGGTCAGCATGATTTGTGGGAAAGACCTGCTGGTGTTTGACGAGCCGACCAGCGGGCTGGATTTTGATAGCATGACACAGGTTGCGGGTCTGATCCGGCGGCTGTCTGATATGGGAAAAGTCATCTTTATTGTCACACATGATTTTGAATTTGTCAGTCGTACCTGTTCCCGCATCCTCCACTTTGATGAAGGAGAAATGCCCGACGATGTGCCTGTTACCATGGACGCTCTCCCTACATTGAGAGAATTGTTCTCCATTTCAGAAAGCAGGCCGGGACGGACAGAACACAGGAAAAGCCGATTCTGTGCTGCCGATTGCTGACGATTGCAAAAGCCGCATGGCGGAATGTTCCCCATGCGGCCTCTTGGTTTCTATTAAGGATCTTTCCTTTCCATGTCGGTTTTTTCCGTGAAGTAGTTGCAGTATGCTCTGCGGTATTCCGCAGGGGAGCGTCCGGTGTTTCGCCGGAAGATCTCCGCGAAACGGCTGGGATTCTGATACCCAACAATGGCCGCCACCTGGCTCACCGGCAGGTCGGTTTCCCGCAGCAGCCGCCCAGCCTGCTCCGTGCGCTGCCCCTGAATGTACTGGGTAATCGTGCAGCCATACCGGACATGGAAGGCATCCTTCAGCTTGGAAATACTCATGCAGCCAATACGGCTGAGACGTTCCAGCGGCAGTTCATCCGCACAGTGGGCCGTGATGAAGGCTGCCACATCGGCCAGCCGTACCATATCCTCCGCACTGACAGAACGGCGGTTCTTGCGCTTCAGGTGCCGCTCTGCCACCAGCGCCACCGCCTCCGCCACCTTCCCATCATAAAACAAACGGGCGGGAAGCCCCTCCCCCCGGTAGTCGCGCACCTGTTTCAAGAGCTGCACCATTTCCGGGAAGTGTTCTGTCTGATCCAGCGTTTGAAAAGACTCCAGCAGGCTTTGATACTCCTGGGGAAACTGGCGGCGCAGATAATCCCGGTAGTAAGCCGGGGTGATCTCCACGCCAATGGAAACGATGGGGATCTGCCTGTGGATGAGCGCCCGGTATGGTTCCCGACCTCCGATAAAACTTTTGACACAGCCTGGAACAAGACGGCGGCAGGGGGAGAACTCCTCACCGGAAATGGATTCATACCAGGTGACACTGAGACTCTCCGGCCAATGGAACTCCAGCAGCTGATCCTCATGGAAAAAGAAATCATGGATCTTGATGGTATAGAGATCCTGCTGCCCGTAGGTCCAGAAAAAACCGCCGCCCTGCTGGGAGGTGTGCCGCCAGCACAGCCCCATGGAGCCGTAACGCCGGTTCTCCGGATCTGGAAGAAACCCGTGTTCCTCCATCGCCCGGCCATATTGCTGCTCCAAGTCTTTATTTGCCGCCATAATCTGTCACCACCTCGATCAGCCACATCTCCACCCCAATCAGCCGGAACCGCGCCCAAAGCCTTGCGATACCGCTGTTTTGCCGGTAGGATGGATGTTGGTTAGTATCTGCTAACTAAAATATCACTTCCCGGCGCTCTCGTCAAGCCGGGGGAAGGAGGAACAGACGATGAAAGAAAAACGGCCATCACCGGTGATGCGGCTGCTGCAGTGGGCCGGGCCGGAACGGAAATGGCTGATCCTGTCCGTTTTGTGTGCCTTTGGCAGCGGTATTCTGGTCATCACATCGTATATTGGCATTTACCGGCTGATGGATGCGGTGCTCTCCGGCGCCTGTACCAAAGCAGTTATCG
Source organism: Anaeromassilibacillus sp. D41t1_190614_C2 (assembly GCF_015558525.1). NCBI lineage: Bacteria > Bacillati > Bacillota > Clostridia > Eubacteriales > Acutalibacteraceae > Anaeromassilibacillus > Anaeromassilibacillus sp. D41t1_190614_C2. Next base: position 56,923 of record NZ_JADMOD010000008.1, read on the forward strand.
CCGACTGCGCTTTGCTGGTCACGGCGGGCACCGTGGGAAGGCTGGTGCTGCTGGGTACTTCGGGTGTGCTGTCTCACAAGGGAGCCTATGGGGCGCTGTTTCGAGTGCGGTGCATGGTAACGGAGCATCTTGCCAAAGTGTCTCTTGGAGCCTTGGACGAGCGGAGCACAGGCGCGGTCAAGACCGTTCTCAATGAGGACATCGAGAAGTTGGAACTGTTTCTGGCCCACAACCTGCCGGAATTTGTGGCCTATCTCACAGGACCGGTTGTGATTTTCCTGTATCTGCTCTCCGTCAATGCCCCTCTGGCCCTGGTCTCCCTACTCCCGCTGCCCCTGGCCGGCATTGTGATGGCGGTCATCTTCCGAAGAATGAAGGGGGTCTTGTCCGATGTCAACCGCTCCCTGGTAGGCTTTAATTCCGTGATGATTGAGTACATCTCCGGTATGCGGCTGATCAAAGCGTATAACATGGGCAGCCGCTCCTTCCAGAAATTTTCCCATGCCATTGAGGAGGAGAACCGGATCTGGAACCTGGTCACACACAAGACGGCTCCGCCCTATGCCGCCTTTCTGCTGCTGGTGGAGTGCGGAATGGTGCTGATGGTTCCAGTAGGCGGCCTGCTTTTCCTCCGGGGAAGCGTTACCGGCAGCGTATTTCTGCTCTTTGCCTATGTGGGCGGGATGTATCTCACCGAGATCCTGCCCCTGCAAAAACTGGCCACCACCTTTGCTCAGGCGCTTTCCGGCGTGAAAAAGGTGGAGGAGATCCTGGATCTGCCCACCTTTTCCAGTGGCGCGGCCTTTCCGGAGACCTGCGGCATTACCCTGGATCATGTCTCCTTTTCCTACGATGGAAAGACCGGTGTGCTCAGGGATTGCTCCCTCACTGTGGCGCCGGGGGAAAAGGTGGCGCTGGTGGGGGTGTCCGGTGCAGGCAAAAGCACCGTGATCCAGCTGATGGCCCGCTCTTACGATGTGACCCAGGGAACGGTCCGCATCGGCGGCAGAGATGTGCGGGAGCTGGACTACGAGGACCTGTTGGACCATATCTCTCTGGTGTTCCAGAAGACCTTTCTGACCCGGGGAAGCGTGCTGGAAAACATTCGCATGAACTCGGGAGCAACACTGGAGCAGGTGCGCGAGGCTGCCAGACTGGCGCAGATCGATGATTTCATCCAATCGCTGCCCCAGGGCTATGAAACCAAGGTGGGTACTTTCGGCTCCCGTTTCTCCGGTGGGGAGCGGCAGCGGATTGCCATCGCCCGAGCTATTTTGAAAAACGCCCCCATTCTGATCCTGGATGAAGCCACCTCAGCGGCTGATCCGGAAAACCAGGTGGAGATCGACCGGGCCATTGAAAACCTGTGCCGGGGCAAGACAGTTGTGATCGTGGCCCACCGGCTGGGCGCCATCAAGCTGTGCGACAAGGTGGCAGTAGTGGAGAACAACACCATTACCTGCTGTGGTACCCATGAAGAGATGCTGGAGAAAAATGAATACTACCGCAGGGCTTGGGCGGATTACCGGGCCGCCCGTGCCATTGCCTATTCCGTGGAAGGGGGTGTGCAGCATGCGTGAGGCAAATGTGTTCCGTAAAAATCGGGCCTTCTATTCCGGTGTGATCCTCACGGTAGTGGAAGGGCTGCTGTCCGGGTGCAGCTACTTGTCCATTTATATGGTTCTGTCCGGGCTGTCTGAGGGCAGCCTGAGCGCACAGCGGCTCGGGCTGCTGACTGCGTTTCTTGCGGGCATCTTCCTGATTCGACTGGTCATTTACGCCGCCGGTTACACGCAGGTTCAGCTGGGCGGAGCTGCTGTTTCCAAAGGACTGCGGCTTCGGCTGGGTGACAAACTCAAACAAATCCCTCTTTCCCGCTTCACCCAGGGACAGGTGGGAGAGTATGTGAATACCATGACCAGCGATGTGGGCAGCTACGAGAAGATCCTGACCCACTCCAGCGGCAACATCACCAAAAACGCGGTGCTGGCCGCCATGCTGGTAGGCTTTGTATGCAAGGTGTATCTGCCGGCGGGGCTGATTCTTTTCTTGGTGGTAGCGGGGCTGATCCCAAATCTGTGGCTTTCCTTCCGCGTTGTTGCCAAATACGGCGTGGCCAAGCATGAGGTCAGTGCCGAGACGGTCAGCAGCATCGTGGAGTACATCGATGGTATCCAGACCTTCCGTGCCTATCATATGGGTGGCGTCCAGAATCAGGCTACTACTGAGGCGATGCGGAGGTTCAGCCGGGTGTGTTATCTGTACGAGGCAAAGGGCATCCCTATTGGCTTCGGGTATAACATTCTCAGCTGGTGCAGTGTGCCGGCCATCATGGCGCTGGCAGCCGGCCCCTGGGCAGCCGGTACGCTGAGCAATGTGGATTATCTCATGGTCTCCATGCTGCCCATTCTGCTGACCAAGCTTACCACTGCCATTTCCATCGATCTCTTTGAATGGAAGCACCTGATGGTCTCCAAGAACAATATCCTCCAGGTGATGGCGGAACCGGAGGAGAGAGGTTCCATGGCGCCCTTCCATCCTGCTGAGCAGAACATCACCTTCCGCTCGGTCTCCTTCTCCTATGTGCCGGGAGAGCCGGTGCTGAAGGAACTGTCCTTTACGGCGCCGGCAGGAAAGCTCACCGCCATTGTAGGAGACTCCGGTTCCGGAAAATCCACCATTCTCAATCTGATCGCCAAATACTACGAACCGCAGAGCGGCGACATCTCCATTGGAGGGCAGTCCATTGAGACCGTGGCGGCAGAACGGGTGCTGGAGCAGATCTCCATGGTGGATCAGCAGGTGTTCCTCTTTGATGATACAGTTCGGGAGAATATCCGCCATGCCCGCCCCTCGGCCACAGACCATGAGGTGGAGGCCGCCTGCCGTGCGGCTGGATGTGACGGCTTCATACAGAAGCTGGAGCATGGCTATGACACCCCTATTGGGGAAAACGGAAACTTTCTCTCCGGCGGGGAGCGTCAGCGTCTGTCCATCGCCCGGGCTATTTTGAAAAACAGCCCCATCCTGCTGCTGGATGAGGCCACTGCCTCACTGGACATTGAAAACGAGCTGGCGGTCAAGCGGGCAATCCTGGGGCTTTTGTCAGAGCGAAAGACAGTAATCATGATTGCACATACCCTGTCTATCGTTCGAAATGCGGATCAGATTCTGGTGGTAGCAGACGGGAACATTGCGGAGTCCGGCACCCATGAGGAGCTGCTGGCCAGAGGCGGAAAATATGCCGCTATGTGGGCAGCTGAGCAAAGACTGTCCAATTAAGTGGAGATGCTTCCCCGGCACTGCCAACGATTCTTTCTCCTTCTATCCCAATAAAGAAATCAACCGGAGTGCAAATTGCTACCCAGTTGATTTCCTTGCCAGAATGTTCATGGCTGCAGACAGAGAAGCGGTCGCTGACAGAATATCCTTGTCAACGACCGCTTTTTGTCATAATTCAGAATTCTGGAATCACGCCATTATAGCGATCCGCCTTTTCCAGAAGCGGCCCCTTGGCACCCATGGTGAAGGCAATGTCGCTGCTGCGGATGGATAAGAGCCGCATCCCTGGGGCAATGCGAAGAAAATCCATCATCGGTTTCGTTAGACGGATCAGTCCGTCTGCTGTCACAGAGAGCCAGCAGTGGTAGCGTCCTTTGCAAAAAGAGCCACGCCTTGTACATGGACTCTAATTGTCATCAGCAATCGAAAGGTGTGCCCTGCGGCGATACTCCAGCGGCGGGCAACCGAAGTGCCGGACAAAAACTGCGGCAAATTTGCTCTGATTTTCGTAGCCTACCTGTGCTGCGATCTCCGCCACTCGTAATTCGCTGCTCTGCAGCAATTCTGCTGCCCGGCGCATCCTCACCTCTCGTAAAAATGTGGAGAGGTTTTCTCCAAACACACCGCGGAAGTAGTTCTTAAGACTGGTTTCGGCAACCTGGAACCGCTCCGCCAGTTCCCGCGCTGTATGGTTCTGGCTCAGGTCTGCGCACAGAATGTTCCGTGTCTCCCTGGCGATGGCCACTTGGGAGCTGGTAAAATAGCGGACTGCGGGACTGGTTTCAAGAGGCTGGCGTTCTACCTTCCAAAGCAGCAGGGCGGAGAGAAGTTTCAGCAGTCCCACTTCCTCCGAATCTCGAAGCTGCCACAGGTCATCCAGCAATGTCTGCACACAGGCAGGCGTGGGTCCCAAATACAGTCGGCGGGAGGTATGCAGGTGCTCCATGATCCCCTCCGGGCTTACTTCCCCCTCCTGAAACAGTGGATAGGGACGATGGGCCAACAAATCCAGATCCAAAAACAACTCGATACCCTCATAGAGACCGCTGGGGTAGCGATACTCCTCCTGAGCCTGCTGGGTTCCTACGGCCATGTGTCCTTGAGAGAGAAAGGCAAACTGTCCATCCTCCAGCACCACCTCACAGCGCCCCTTCTGGCAGAAGTTCAGCAGCAGGATGTTGGCTGCCTCGTTCTGCGCCAGAGGCCAGACCTGGGTATAGATCCGGTTGAAGGAAAGAATTGCGCCCTCCCACAAAGAAAACAGTCGCAGGCTTCCGTTCTCTGAACCACAGCGGGTCATCACCGTAGCCTTGCCATTGGATCGAACCTTCACATCGCCTGGGAAACGGCTGGCATCAAAAAGTTGCGACATATTGGACATGGGCAGCGCCTCCGTTGTTTGATTTGGTTTGATTGTAACTGACTGGGGAGGAGTCGTCAATGATTGCTCAAAAACTGCAAGCTATTTGGAGCTAAAATGCCTGTATGGAGTTGCCGGCAGGTAGTCAGCTATGCTATTCTGTTTTTTGGTTAGCTAAGGCTAACGATTATAAACAGGAGGAATTTCAATATGTCTCAATCATTGGAACAGGGAAAACGCAAACTGACTGCCAAAGACGCCATCACCGCCGGCGCACTGGGGGCGGTGTGCATTGCCATTCGCTTCCTTTTTATGCTGGTGGGCGGTGTCAGCCCCTACGTATGGTTTGCTACCCACTTTATTGATGCCATTCTGATCGGGCCAGTGTTCATGCTGATGGTGGCCAAAGTGCGGAAAAACGGCCCTTTTCTTCTCACCAGCCTGATCACCGGCGTGGTGCTGGTGGCTGCTACCTGGATGTTCCCCATCACAGGACTGGTGGGAGGAATCCTGTGTGAGCTGTGCCTGCGAGCTGGACAGTTCCGGCGGAAAAGCTGGCTGATGCTGGGCTTCTTCTGCTTCAATCTGGGCTTTATCGGGGACTTTCTGCCCCTCTGGTTTACCAAAGAGAGCTATTTGGAGTATGCCGCCCAGATGATGGACGCTGGCTATATGGCCACCATGGAGGGCCTGCTGACCTGGCCGGTGTTCGGGGTCATTGTACTGAGCATTCTGGTAGGTTCTGTTCTGGGCTCCTTGCTGAGTATGAAGCTCATGCGTAAGCATTTTGTCAAGGCCGGGCTGGCCCAATGAGGAAGAATATTCGCCCTTCTTTTCTTGATCCTCGAACCAAGATCCTGATCTGGCTGTTGGCCAATGTGGTGGTATTCACCTGGAGCCCTGCGGTTTTCCAGCTCAGTGTCATGGTAGCCTATTTGATTCTCTTTCTGGTAGAACGGAAAGGTACCATGCTGGGAGGGCTGCTGGCGACATATCTGGCTATCCTGGCGATACAATACTGGCTGTTGCCGCTGTTGCCCGGCTCTTTGGCTACGGTCTTTGCTACGGTGACCTACTTCATTCTGGTGTTCCCCTGTATTGCCGGCGGTGCCTATCTGATTGCCACCACCAGCGTCAGCCAGTTCATGGCTGCTTTGGAGAGGATGGGCGCTCCTCGGAGTTTTTCTATTACCCTTGCGGTGACGCTGCGCTTTCTGCCTGCACTTCGGCAGGATTTGCGCCATATCCGGGATGCCATGGCCCTTCGGAATATCCGTGGTTTTGAGGAGAAACTGGAGTGCATTTATGTACCAATGCTCATGGGGGCAGCCCAGACAGCAGAAGAACTCAGCGAATCCGCCACCGCTCGGGGCATCGAGTACCCAGGAAAGATGTCCTCCTGGCGGCCCATCGGATTTCACATCCAGGATGTGGTGGTCACACTACTGTTTCTGGCCCTCTGCGTGGGCGGGATCTGCTGCAAGGGGGTGTTGCCATGATTAGCTTTGACCATGTGACCTATGCTTATGAGGGCAAGGAGACGCCAAGCCTTCGGGACTGCACCTTTTCTGTGAAACCGGGGGAACTTATCCTGCTCACCGGTGAGAGCGGCTGCGGCAAGACCACAATCATCAAGCTCGTCAATGGCCTGCTTCAGCATACTGGAGGTGGGACGCTGGCGGGAACTGTTATGGTTGGCGGCCAGGATGTGGCACAGACCCCGCTGTGGGAATTGGCGCGGACGGTGGGCTCGGTGTTTCAGAACCCCAAGTCCCAGTTCTTCAATCTGGACACCACCAGCGAGGTACTTTTTGGGCTGGAGAGTCGTGGAGCGTCCCACGATGAAATGGCACAGGCTCTGGAATCCGCCGCCCAAGTCTGCGGAGTGGGGCCGCTGCTGGAGCGGAGCATTTTTGCTCTGTCCGGTGGAGAGAAACAGCGCATTGCCTGCGCCAGCGCCTGGGCCATGGGGCCGGAGCTGTTTGTACTGGACGAGCCTTCCTCCAATCTGGATGGGGAGGGTATCCGCCAGCTCCGGGAGATTCTGAAACAGCTGAAAAAGGCCAGGAAGACCGTGCTGATGGCAGAACACCGCCTTTGGTACGCTGCGGATCTTGCTGATCGGGTGTTCTATCTGCGGGGTGGGCAGCTGCAACGGGAATATTCCGGGCAGAATTTCCTCACTCTGACCGAGAAGGAACGCCGCTCCATGGGACTGCGGAGCATTGCGGAGGTACCGGTGTCCTCGCCTGAGCCAAGCCCAACGACGGGAGCAGACGGTTTGATGGTTCGGGAGTTGCGGGCGACCTATAACGGTGCGGCTGTATGGGAGGGCGTATCCTTCCGTGCGCCCAGGGGACAAATTACCGCCATTACCGGCCAAAACGGGGCAGGCAAGACCACCCTGGCCCGGTGTCTGTGCGGTTTGATGAAGGAACAAAGCGGTACAATTTTTTGGGATGGAAAGCCTCTGCGCCGAACGGAAAGAAGGCGGAAGGCGTTCCTAATCATGCAGGATGTGAACCTCCAGCTTTTTGGAGACAGCGTGCTGGCAGAGATCCGGCTGGGAAATACGGCCACAGAGCAGGAGGCTTTGACAACCTTGGGCCGAATGGATCTGGCTCAGTATGCGGATACTCACCCCATGGCTCTATCCGGCGGGCAGAAGCAGAGGCTGGCCGTTGCAGATGGCTATCTCAGCGGAAAGGAGCTGCTGATCTTTGATGAGCCTACCAGTGGACTTGACTATGGCCACATGCTGGAGGTGAGCCGACGCCTCCGGGAGTTAGCGGAGCAGGGGCTATGTGTGGTGGTTATCACCCATGACGGAGAATTCCTGCGGGAGAGTGGGGCTTGGACGGCGGATTGGCTGCCAAATGACAAGCAGCCATGAAGTGTCCAGGAAATAGCCGCCTACATAACGGAAGGGGGACTGTCTATGCCTTTACGCAAATCGGGTGAAGATTATCTGGAGGCCATCCTTGTCCTCAAAAAGAAAAAGGGCATGGTGAGGTCTGCGGATGTGGCTCGGCACATGGATGTGTCCAAGCCCAGCGTGTGCCATGCGGTGGCTACACTAAAAAAGGGCGGCTTCCTACTCATGGATGGAGATCACTTCCTGCACCTGACTGATCTCGGCCGTGAGGTTGCCGAGGATACCTACGAAAAGCATCTCTTTTTTACAGAGATACTTGTGGCAGCTGGTGTCGATCCTGTTACTGCCGAACGGGATGCCTGCCGGATTGAGCATGTAGTCAGCAAGGAAACCTTTGAGCGACTGAAAGCAACTCGTAAACTGAGTGGGAAAGCGGTGATATCATCGGACGAGTCATGATTCTGGAGCTGCACGAAAGAGATACGGAAGTTTTGGAGCAGATCCTGTCTATCCTCAAAAACCACCCTGAGATAGAAAAATTCGAGATTGATGAGGAACCGATGGTGTCGCTCCCTGGTCTTGAGATCCTTCCAAGCAGACGAAAGGTCTTTCGGGATCGCCAGGAGATTCAGCTTACCGCAAAAGAATATCGGATTCTCCTGCTGCTGGCCACCAACAAAGGCCGTGTGCTGACCTACGCACAGATTTACGAACAGGTCTGGGGCGATTTCACTACAGGAAACGAAAACAATACGATAGGTTTTCATATCTGCAACCTGCGCGAGAAGCTGTATCGGGCTAATCCAGATGCCCCGTTCTACATTCGCTCCGTGCGGGAAGTCGGATACTGCCTGGATGTCGATGAACCGTAATTCTACCATCATTTTCTTTCATATGGATGTCTTTTCTCTGTCATAAATCTCTGATAGAGTGAGACCTTCTGGGTGGTTCACAATGAACCGCCCCTGAGTCCAGCGAATGGGCGCAGTTCTCCCTTGGCGGAAGATTTTGAAATTACCATTCATTCAGAGAGTGGTTTGTACTACATTTTGGTACAAACCACTCTCTCTTTTATTTCACGGTATAGAGATTGGAGGTGCTGCTCCCATTCGGCCTGTGCCGGGAAGCCTTTTTCAGATAGCCGTGCTGCTCCAGATCGTGCAGCGCCCGCTTGACCGTAGAGCGGGACAGCTTCATGTCCGAGGCAATGGTCTTAATGCCCGGCCAGCACTTTCCCTCGGCATCGGAGCGATCCCGCAGGTACATATAGACCGCCTTCGCTCTGGAGGGAAGCTCAGTGTCGGCGTAAATCGTTCCGAAGTAACTCATCGTTCCTCCTCTCCGAATGTCTTCATTTGCTTTCCTCTTTTTACAGCCCTCTCCTGAGCCGGAGCATGGGCGATGCCGCCCCGGCTGGATACCGCATAGCCGCGGCTTTCGTCCATCTCCTCCGGCTCACTGAGCTGCGGGAGATTCCGCTCCAGATCCACCCGGTTGGCATAGGCCACCGCTCGGTTGGCTCTCTCCGGCACCACATACGGCTCCCCGAAGGTAATGCCCCAGTTTAAGAAGAGTTGGAGCCGGGTCCGCATGGGATGAGTGCCGGTTTTCATGACGATAAAGCTGCCCTTGGGAATGGATTTCAGCTCGTCGGGCGTCAGCAGGGCGCGCTCCATCATCTGCAGGCTCTGGCTGGGATCGTTCTTGCCACGGCTCACCGAGCCGGAGAGGACGGTGCGGCTGCCCAGGGCTTTGGACAGCACTTCGGCGGTCTGGCTGTTGGGTGCAAAGCCGCCGAAGATGGTGTCCTGGCAGTTGTCCTGAATGATCTCGCAGCCCTCTTTCCCGTAGTTTTTTTCGAGCTGCGCTAAGGACTGGATGATCGGCACGAGCGTTAACCGGCGAGAGCGTCCAGCGGAGAAAAGGGGCAGTATATCAAACGGGGGCATGGTGCCGAATTCGTCACAGAAAAGCACCACCCGGTTTTTCAGCTTGCCGCCGTTCTCATCGGCCACAGCGAACAGCTCCCGGCTCAGGTTCTGGATCATGAGACCGGCCATGAAGTTCTTGGTTGTGTCTTCTTCCGGCAGGATCAGGAAGATGGCAGACTTCTCCGAAGCAAACTTCTCAGCGTCAATGGCGCTGTCGAAGCACAGGATCTGCTCCAGCTCGCTGTCCAGAAAGGCATTCAAGCGGGACAGCACGGTGGACATGACGGAGGCCATTGCCTGCTCGGCGCTGTTGAGGGCGGCACCGGCAAACCACCTCGCCTTGTGATCCGGCGGCAGTTTTGCCATCAGGAGCTGGAAGTGGCTCTTGCCCTTGACACGGCTGGGCTCCAGCAGATCCTGCACCAGCTTGAACACGGAGACGATATGCCGGCGCTCCTGGGGGTGGTCTTTATCGGGCGGCAGGAACTCGGCAAGCATCAGGATGACCGAGGTGAGCAGACCTTCCGCCGCATCGTAGAAGAAAGCGTTCTGACCGCGGTTGCTGTCATCGCCGTCCGGATTGACGATGGTCTTGGACAGGATTTTGGCGTATTTCTCGGCCTTGGCCCGGGCCGCGAGATTGTTCGGGTCACTCCGGGCAATGTCCATATACCGGTTGACCAGCGTCAGCAGATTGTTGCCATCCGAGCGGGTGGGATTTCGTAGGTCGATCACGGCCACATTCTGATACCCATAGCAGTTCTTGGCAATGGCGCCGTAATTGCGGGCGAGGTCACCCTTGCTGTCCAGCGCCAGCCAGCTCATGCCGCTGGCGCAGGCGTACTCCAGATTGGGATAGAGAAAATAGGCGGTCTTGCCGATGCCGGAAGCACCGATCATCAGGCAGTGGATGTCATCGCTGTCCACGAGGGCGGTGAGTTCGCCTTTCTTTCCCTTGCACCCCAGCACCAGCCCCTGCTCCGTGGGCAGGTTCTGGCCGCTGCGCCATTTCTTCACCTCGAAGGGAACATGGGCATAGGTCTGCCGGATCTCTTTGGCTGTGGCCCATCTTGCGGTGCCGTGCTGGCCGTCGCCGACCGTTTTGGATTTGATCCCGCTCAGGGTATAGTAGTGGGACAAGGCGGCCAGACAGCCGATGACCAGAAACATCAGCCCGCCGGCGGCCAACAAAATCAGGACTTGGTGTGGCATGGTTAACCCCTTTCAGGGCACACCACTTCCTGCTCGGTTCCATACTTCTGAATGCGCACATCACTCTTGTTACGGCCTACTTCGGGCGAACAGGAAGTGGTGTGCGTTGTTGTTATTTACTGCATGACTTGTGCGTAGGACGGTTCCTCAGCGGTCAGATCATCATTCCAATCCTTGTGTGCGGGAATGAGCCTTTCCACCGTGTACCTCTCTGCCAGCTGTTCCTTCATGCGCCGGCTGGCCAGATGGCCAGCCTCGTCATTGTCGAGGCAGAGCAGGACCGTATTGATTTGCGGCTGCCGCTCCAGCAGCTTCAGCACCGGCTGAATAGAGGTGCCGCAGCAGGCCACATAGCTGTGGCTCTGCCAGCCCTCCGGATGGAGCGTGATGTAGGAGAGCATATCGATGGGAGCTTCGAACACATAGAGGCTCCTATCTGTGCCGATATGGTGGAAGCTGTGGCGGGGATCGCAGCCCTCCACATTGAGCCGGAAGGCTTTGCCGAAGCTGTTGGCGCTGCGCTTGTGGGCATGGCGGGGGACGCCATCTTCATCCGTACCCACGAAAACCGCATTGTGGTAATCGGCATCTTCATACAGCAGCTTCTCTCTGGCAAAGTGCGCTACAACGCTCCGGTCGATATTCCGGTGCTTGACCAGATAGGCATAGACCCGGCGCATATTGGAATTGGCCGGCGGAAGGACAAAGGGTTTGGGCGGCTCCTCAACCCGTTCTTGGGCAGAGGGATAGACCGTTCCCATCTCACCCCCCCAGAAGCATGGTCACCGCCTCCGGATAGCTGAGGTGATAAAACCGCTGCACGAAGCTGACAGCGTGACCGCCCCGCTCCTCGGCATGATCGTACCACTCGTTGCCGCGGATGGTGACGCTATGGTCTCGGGCCAGCCGTTTCTCTCTGCCGGAGGTAAGGAGCTTTTCGCCGCGGCAGCGAAGAAACTCCTCCAGATCAACGGAGGCGGCTCGCTGCTTTTGTTCATCTGTGAAATGAATATAGGTCGACATAGGTTTCTCCTGTTACATGGTCTGCTGATAGGATACCTGCTCCTCATGATCATCCGCCTTGTGGCCCATGGCCATCCGCTTTTCCGTCAGCCGCTTGCGCCGTTTGGAATCAATGCGAATCCCTGCCGGATTGCGAGGCGGCATGGAATTGTCCCGGAAGATCCGGCTCATGTGATGGAGCAGCTTGGTTGCCGCCAGCATGACGGACGGATCTCGGAACTGGTCAAAGCGGTCAAGGAAGAATTGAGCATACGCATTGCCCTGGGCAGCGGAGCGGGTGAACCAATCCCTGGCCTGCTCCCGATCCTGTTCCACATCCCGGCCCAGGAGATACAGCTTGCCAAGTGTGTACTGAGCAAACGGGTTTCCTTGTCTGGCGGCGGCAGTCAGGTACTCCAGAGCTTTTCTCACATCCTTCTTTACGGACTCGCCGGTGAGACAGAGCTTTCCAAGGCGGTATTGGGCAAACGGATTCCCGTGCCGGGCGGCCTTATCCAGCCAGCGCACTGCCTCCCCGGTACGCTTTTGAGAGAGCAGGAGCTTCCCGAGTGCGTATTCCGAAAAGTCATTTCCGGCCTCTGCGGACAAGCGAAACCACCGCTCCGCTTTTTCATGATCTCGCATGGTGGAGAGGTCATCCCGGTAGAACTTTCCCAGTTGATGCGCCGCCACCGTGTATCCTTCCACCCAGAGCTGTTCCAGCACCCGGACGGCTTCGGCGTGTTCCTCATCCAGCGCATAGACATCCTGCAGAACCGTTTTGGCGGCACGATAGCGTCGAGCCTGTTCATATACGCTGCTGGATCGCTGCTCCTCATGTGCCGCCTCCGGCTCCGGCTCATCTTGCATCTTCTCATCTTCAAAAGTCGGGAGGCCGAGGCGGATGTTCTCGGCCTCCCGGATGATATCGTTTTTGATCCGGCGGAACTCTTTCTGCTGAGAGAGCGGGAGATGCTCCCGCGGTGTACGGCTGCCATAGCACTCGTTCAGCTCATCCCGGATCTGATTCCAGGTTTCATAGCACTTTGCTACTTCCGGCTGCCGGGCCAGCTCGTCCACGATGGTGTCCACCAATGCTTTGAGCGGTTTCTTCAGATAGCCATACTGCTTTTTCCCGGTGGTGGTTTCCAGCGCCTGCACCAGCTGGCGCATCTGCTTCTCGATGACAGGGTTGTCGCAGAGCTGATGCTCCATCTTCTGAATCAGCTCCCGCATGGTATCCTGCGCCGCTTCGATCAGCTCTTTATAGGCAACATCCTTCCGCTCGTAGATCTGGATCATCTCATCCCGGAAGATGGTGTTGGTCAGCTTGGAGCGCATGGCCGCAATGCCTTCCCTGGTCAGGAAGCCCTCCTTCGGATCGTCTGACCAGACCATCATGTGGATGTGGGGGTGATGCCCCTCATTGTGGAAAGCCGCATACCAGCGGAAGTGATCAGCCGGTATCTTCATGGCCTTGGCCAGATCCTGTGCGTGCATCATGAGCAGGGCACGCCATGCTTCCGCATTGTCGTACCCCAGTCGGGCAGCATCCTCACGGCGCAGGGAGTAGATGATGGTCCACACATTTCCGTCATGGGCTTCCAGCTCGGACATGGCTGCGTCGAGGTCTACCGCGGCGGCGGAGCTGAACAGGCCGTGGGTGCCGCGGCGCTCCACACGGGGGCGGGTGGCGATGTAGGACAGGTATCCGCTCTCTGAATTTATCTCATGGAGGTTTGCATCCAGCGCCATGGTGATGAAAGCTGATGCGGTACCAAGGGTAGGTGCCTTGCGGTAATCCTCATACTCGAACAGCTCCACGGCATCAGGGAAATCATGCAGGAGCTTTTGGATCAGCTCCTGCTGGCCCTTGGTGACGGGATCATTTCCGGTCAGCTTCTCCACACCCTCGCGGGTGGCAATGTACTTCATGTACCCGCCGGCCTTTTCGGATTTGATGTAGCCGCTTTTCTGTACGAGCTTTGCCATGGGTTACACCGACTTCTGGAAGTCCAGCGCATCCTTGAACGAGATGCGCCCGTTGGTGCGCTTCATATCCCGAATGGCGCGTCCCCGCAGACGCTGGTACTCGCCTTCGTCGATATCGGTGTCGTAGGCGATGATCTGCCCCAGCACATTGAGATCCACACCCTGCTTGAACAGAAGCGAGCCCATGCGTCCGGCAAAATTGTCCAGGGTGCCGGTGAGCATGGCGGAGAGTGCTTCGGGCAGGAAGCCGCCGGCGTTCTTCGTGTTCAGATAGCCGATGTAAAACCGGAGCGCATTCTCCACGAATTCGCTCCGGCTGGCGCAGTTGTCGAGGCGCAGGTAGATGTCTACCTTCTCGTCCAGATCCTCAGAGATCCAGAACCCCTTCTTCGTTTTTCTGCTTTCGGACTTCAGTAAAACCACTCCTTTTTTCGTCAAGTCCCCGCTGAGAACCCTTGCCACAGCGGAGCTTTTCCGCATCATAGGGTCCAACAGCTCTTTCCACCCGCCGGATTGTCCCCGCTGCGAAAAGCCGGAAACTGCCCGCACTGCGGGCAGAAGTGGGAGAGCCGGGGGCGGCATTGTCCCCGGCTCTTTCTCCTGCTTCGCTTTCGTCAGCTTCCCGCCCTCTTGGAAAGCGGCCCAAATCCCGCCTGTTTCTCCGGGGTGGGGTACACGGTCGGCCACCCGCTGAAAGCCGCACACATCGGCTCACAGGGGGCGATACGGCGCTACATCTGCATCTCCGGGAGCTCCTTGCTCTGTTCCGCCAGATAGTCCGCACTGCACTCCTCCAAACTCTGGCCCCAGTGTTCCTGACAGTAGGTGTTCATCTTGGGGAGTAGCAGAGCCTGCTCCTCGGCGCTGAGGCGATACTTGAACGCCTCCTCGTCGCCGTTGCCCCGCTGCAGATACACCTCCAGCGTGTCACAGACGCGACGGGCATCCAGATCGTAGTTGGCATAGATGTTCAGCCAGTCGTCATTCTCGGAGGTGCAGACATCGGTTCCGAACACTTCATCCGCATTGAACGATACTTCCATGTAGAACTCCAGCAGGTTGTCGTTCTGAATAATGTCCTCGGCGAAGGAGATGTCCTCGGCGCAGAGCCGCCGGCTGCCGGTGAGGTATTCCGGTTCCGGCTCCTGGATAAGCGATCTCTCCTCCAGACGGTCCAGGAAGATCCGCCACCTTTCATCCGGCGCGGCGTTTCCTTTCTTTATGGCGAAGTAGGCGGCGGTGCTTACATCCCGAATTCTGAACCGCTTCCAGCCATCCATGATGCTGACGGCCTCCATATCTCCGCAGTCGAGGTCGATGTCGTAGGCACCTACCACCCGGCCGGTGTTGTCCAGCCGCTCCGACACATAGGAGTTGAACTCCTCCTGAGAGATTCGCTGGGTGTGCAGCAGCGTTTCGACAAAGCGGTGGGGCGCCTCGTCGGGCGGCTTGCGGATGTAGCTGCGCAGCCGGCGGGCGGTCGAGAGCAGCTCAAGTTTTTCCTCGGCCAGAATATAATCGGAGCTGCCGTTCTCCGTGACATGAAAGACGGCGAACCGCCGTGCGGCCTCCCGAGCCTCCTCCTCCGCCTGCTGCTCTGCCCAGAGCTCATGGCTGGTGCGCTCGTACTCCCGCTGAGGAAGCTGGTTGCACATTTCATCAAGGATATTCTCCAGATGCCCCTCCAGCGTTTCCTCCTTCAGTTGTTTGCTCAGCGCGTCGTACCACCGCTCGTCGAGCCAGAGTGTGATCTCACGGCCCCTCATTGCATTCCTCCCATTTCCGGCCCACACTGCTTCATCTCAGGGTACTCGGTCAGGAGGTGCCACACGCCGTTTGCGTAGTTGGCGCTGTTGACCGTCTGACCAAGAAGATCGTCGGCAGAGAGCGACATCGTAATGCCGGGCACGCCGGGATGCGCCGCGGTACTTTGGCCGCTCATCAGTCCTTCCGCCTGAGCCGCGGTCAGAGGCACAAAGCCGCACGGGGTCATCAGGGAAAAGACGCCGCCAACATGGGCGGCCAGGAAGTCACGAACCGTGCGAGGGCCTGTGTCATCAGTCAGATCCTCCCGAAGCGTCCAGACGCAGTGAAGCAGCTCCTCACCATGGGAGGCATCCAGACCATTCTCCGCAATCCAGCGGTCTGCCAGCTCATCCAGCGACTCGTCCAGCCCCAGCAGAAATCTGGCGTCCTCCTCATTGATGGCGTCCTCGATATTGTCACGGATCAACCGTGCGGCGGTGATCTCCTCAGCGGCGTCGATCAGCTGAGAGGGATCGGCCGCCATCCACTGCTTGACCCGGCGCTCATAGTCGGCGCTAATCCGCTTCTTCAGCTCCTTCTTGTAATCCATGGCGATCTCATCTTTGTTCACTGGATCACCTCCGGTTCCTGGTCAGGCTTCGGTGCGGCGGCTCTCGGGCTGCGCCGGGGCTTGCTCGGAGCGGCGGCGCTTACATCGCTCTCATCGATATACTCCCGCACAGGGGCGGGCACATATTTTTCATAGAGCTTCACCAGCGCATCCGTCATCTCACGGTCCAGGTCAAGCTCCTTCTTGCCCATATAGCGTTTGAGCGCAGAGAGCTTCTCCTCGTCGAAGGTGATGGTCAGGTTCACTTGCTTCATTGGCACTTCCTTTCTCAGTCGTAGTTGATGTATTCGATCTGCAGCCAGTGGGTCCAGCCCCGACCCTCCAGCTTTGTTTTCACCACACCTTTTTTGGTATTCATAGCTTCAATCACATAACCGTCACCGATGTACACGCCGATGTGACCGTCATGCCAGACAGCGAGACCGGGGATATCCGGCATGGTGTCGATGGTTCCGGATACTGAGGCGTTATAGTACATCTGGTTGGCACCAAGATCCGGCATCCCGTTGGTTCCATACTCGATGGTCATGGTGTCGGGATTGAGCCATCCGTACCCTTTGATCAGGCCCACGCAGTCTGTGGTTCTGCCGCCCAGCCAGTTGGCACGGATGAAGTCCGCATAGCTGCCGACGCCATCAGGGTACTGCTCCAGCTTGTAGGCGAAGAGCGAATCGGTGAGGACACTGCCGTATGTTCCCCAGACATAGCCCCAGCCGGACTCCCAGGCGTGTATGGCGTAGGTCACAAGGTCTGCGGCGTTCTTGGTGGTTGGATCGGTGAAGGCGGAGATGTCCAGTTCTATGCTGCTCCCATCCCCTCTGAGATACTCGCCGCTGTAGCTGCCGCCCCCGGCGCTCCCCGCAATCATGGTATAGATATGGTCGATGTTGCTCTTGTCATCGTCCGTGATCTCTCTGCCCAGATGGGCTTCCAGATTGGCGTAGGCCTGGGACAGAGAGACCGGCACCGCGACGGTGTATTCTTCTTCCTCTGTACTTGTAGTCCCGTCCTCCAGTGTCACTTCCACGGTTCGTGTTCGGGTTTCGGTGGTGTAGAAGCACTCCACGAAGCTGTTCGCCGCCCGTGTGGACGGGGCGTCGTCCCCAAAGCAGAGGGCATAAAAAACAGCCTTGACTCTGATCGGGTCAAGACTGTTGCCGCTGTCCATCTGCTCGTTGGCAGAGGACACCGCCGAATCCAGAAGAGAAAAGGCCGAGCGCATCTCCTCGATGTGATATCGAAACTCCGCCGGGACTTCTGCGGAGAATTCCGCTCCGTAGAAGCACGCCTCCACCGAGTGGTTGTTATGCTCCGCCCCGCCTGAGCCAAGAGAGCAGAGCAGGGCAATCAAAAGAATGACTGGTGAAAAGACTGCCACCAGAATCCAGCCCACACCTTTCCGGGTCTTTTCGTTGGTAAGCAGCATGGCAGCGGCCTTGGCCACTGCGGCAGCGGAAACAGCCATCAGCGACCACCTGCCGTTCCGAAGAGTTTCTCCTTGTAGGCCGGGGCGTGAACCTCCAGCAGATATCGTTCATTGCCGCACTTGTACAGGCAGACGCCGCGCTGGGGGAACTTGATGAGATTGTATTCCGACTCCTCCAGCTGGAGCATATCCATGTAGGACCGCTTGTCGATGGAGCCGGCATTGAACAGAAACTGGTGAGGCGGGATGCTGAACAGGGGTTTGGTCATCTCACGGACGCCCTCCTGGTCGAAGTCCTCCAGATTCTGACTGGCCAGCAGCATCGCCGATTCCTTCTTTCGCACACGCTTCAGACAATTTCGGATGTACTCGATGGCGGTGGGGTTGGACAGCCAGATATACAGCTCATCCAGAGCTGCCACGGTATTGCCCACGGTCAGGAGCTTATCGGACATGAAGGACAGCACATTGAAGAGCATGGCGTTGCGGACATTTTTGGCGGCGCTGAGCATTCCCTTGACGCCGAACACCAGGAAGCGGCTGGAGGTAATGTTGGTATGCCCGTTGAAGAACTGGGCGTCAGCGCCCTTGCACATGGAGTGCAGCCCCAGCAGCACCTCTTGCAGGAGCTTTTGGGTGTAGAGCTGGTGACGGTCGGCGTCGTAGGTCTTGAATTCCTCCTCAATGAGATCGTAGAGGTCGGAGAGGATGGGATAGTCCTCCGGGCACATCCGGCTGAAGTTGGTGCGCTCGGTGATGCCGAACTTGCGATACAGCTTGGACAGCATGATCTCGATGGTGTCGATGTGCGCGTCGCTGAAATCCTTGTAGGCCCGGAAAAAGTCCTTGAGGAAGGAGATGTGCTGCGCCAGCAGGGTGCTTTTGCGAAAGGCCTCCGGCGCGTCGGTGGCGTTGGGGTCTCCGCCGTCATCCCAGCACTTGGGTTCCAGCACATTGATGATGTACTGCCCGGCCATCAGGTCTGCGAAGCAGCCGCCCACCGCCTCGCACATCTCCTGCTGTTCATGTTCGGCGTCCAGGCTGATGACGGATTTGCCGGACTCCAGCAGATTCAGGATCAGCAGCTTCATCAGGTAGGACTTGCCCTGGCCGGAGTTGCCCAGGATCAGGATGTTGGCGGAGGTCTTGTCCTCGTCCCGCTGGTCGAAGTCCACCAGAATGTTGCTGCCGTATTTGTCTTTGCCGACGTAGAAGCCTTTGGAGTCCAGCTTGCCGGAGTAGTTGAAGGGATAGAGATTCGCCACGCTGGAGGCGGGCAGCACTCGTTCAAACTGGATGCCGAATGTGTTGTGGCCGCAGGGATTGACGCAGCGGAAGCCCTGCTGCTGACGGAGCAGGAGCTTATCTACATTCAGCTTGCTCCGCACCAGTTCCGTCAGCACATCGGTCTGGAGCAGCTTGAGGCTGTTGTAGTCGGATGCGGTCAGCTCGATGTACACGGCGCAGTGGAGCAGAGGCTCACGGTTGCGGTGCATGGTGGCCACCAGGGTCGCCACATCCTGCAGGTTGCTCTCGGCGGTGACCGTCTGCTGCAGGTCGTTGGTGTTGGAGCTGTTCATGCGGTTCTTGTTGGCCGCATTTTGAATGATGCGCTTTTCCTCAGCCGGGGTGACCTGCCGGGTGTAGATCCGCAGGGTGACGCCGTCCTTTTCTCCCAGATGGCGGAGAATAGCCTGCTCATCCGTGCTGGTCGGATATTCCCTGAGTGCCCAAACGCAGCGGTAGGTGTTGCCGCAGATGAAATGATCCGGCATGAAGCTGACCACAGAGGGGGCGATCATATCCAAAAAGGACTTGATGGACGCCTCCTCGCGGCCTTGCGGAACAGGTCTTTTCGCTTTCTTTGCCAAAATGGATGCCTCCTATTCTCCGTGGAGGCATCCCGGCCATGGAGTGGAACACCTCCACGGCCTGTGATGAATTGATTTACTCGCCCACGATGACCCAGCGGTCCCCGTCGTAGTCCTCGAACTTCTCGGTAGTCACATTCTGCTCGAAATAAACGCCCAGCATCCGCTTGAGATCCTGCTCGGTGGCGCGGCGGGTGGTAAACCCATTGTCATTGATGCTCTGCTCAATGCGGCTGAGATACGGGAACACATCCGTTTCCTTTTCGCTTCGCAGCCGGATGATGATATAAAACTCCCGGCTGGATGCCATCAGCACCTGGATGCGATCCAAATGCTTGCTGTCCTGCTCCAGAAGCCGCCGGATGGCAGGAAGTTCCTCGCTGCCCATGCGCTCCTGATAGAAGTTTTTGTTTCGCTCAAAGGACTCCTTGGAGTTGAGGGCCAGCATCTCAATTTCCGCCTGCCCCTTGACCACATTCAGCAGGGCGTAGATCCTGGCGCTGATGCTGGAATCGGACAGGACGCTGATGTTGGTGGGCTTGATGATAAAAAAGACCAGATCGCCCATGCGGGTGGCGATGCAATAGTCCTTGATGCCGTCGATCCCCATGAGCTGCCGGGTCGATTGCGCGGCATTCTCTTTTTTCTTTCTGCTCATAGCTTCATTCCTCCTTTGGGAAAGCAAGGCGGGAAAAAGCCGGTGCAGCGCATGGTGACACAGCAGGTCACCCGTCTGGGGTTCTGGCTGAACCAGTATTTTGCCCTGGCGTTCTTGGCGCTGTAGCAGAGGGACTTCTCGCACAGAAGGCCGCCCACATAGCTTTTCAGCAGGGCACGCAGGCTGCGGAAGCCATAGTAATATCTGCCGTCCTGGCTGCGGCAGCTCCACTTGTTCTTGGCATCCTGCCAGAAGAAGGCGTTGCGGCACTCCCACCGCTTGCGCTTCCGGCTCCACCGGAGCGTCAGGGAGGCGGACAGGTCCCGCTCCTCGATTTCCGGCAGGCCGAAGCTTTCCTCGTTGTCAAAGAGTGTGTCGGCGTGGAACATATCACATTCTCCATTCATAGAATTGCTGTTTGGTGATCAGGAAGGCAATCGCATAGCGGATAAAATCCAGAATGCTGGTGCCGTCAAAACGAATGCTGAGGAAGGCATAGACCGCCGTGAGCACCAGCGGGATAAAAATACCGGTCTGTGTCAGCGCCAGGATAGAGACCAAAAGCCCTACGCCAATGACGCCCACATCCCTGAGCTCCCAAAGCCACAGCATGGCCTTGGCAGTCAGATTGTCGGGGTAGATATACAGGGTGGTTCACCTCCAAAAAACAAGCCGCCGGGGATATGCTCCCCAGCGGCCGGTGCGGCATTTTTATTCTTCGGTCATCTCGGCGGGCTGATTCTGCGCCTCGTACTCAGCAAGCGCCTGCTCGATAAGACCGATGACGAATTCTTTCTGCGTGATTTTTCTGCCGCGCTTTTTTTCTGCGGCAATAAAGTCCTTCAGCCGCTGATCCAGCTCCTCGGTGATCTTGAATGCGAGAGTCTTGGTTTCTGCCATAGTGATTCCTCCTCCTTCGAAGTGTTCTTTGAGTATCAGCTCCACATACTCGCCCAGAGTCTTGAGGCCAAGCTGTTCCTTTTCTGCCACAGCTCTGGCGTGCAGTTCTTCCGGGATCATTCCGCAGAGATTCTTCTTTGCTCCCATGGGTTACTCCTTTCTCTGATTTTGTAAGCAAAGCATACTGCGCCCGGCGGTAAATAGCTATTCACAGAACCCAACGAAGAAGCAAGCTGCAAACGAAGCATAAGCAACAAGCCCGGCTCAGCCGGCGAGAAGCACCAGAGCAATGCCAAAAAGGACATAGTCCACGCACGGAATGGCCACGCTGTTGCCCAGTGCCTTATACCGGGAAGAGTCAGAGGCGTTGGGAATGTCAGTCCAACCGTCCGGAAAACCTTGGAGTCGCTCGCATTCCAGTGGTGTTAGTCTGCGAATCAACGAGGTCGGCGAGAGAACACACTTGTCTTGGCTGACATATTGATTGCCTGCTCCCTTTTCATCTCCTCTACACAAAGCACCAACTACCGTTTGGTATGGGTTGCAGACCGCATGGTGATCAGCAGTAGTTAACGTGTAGGAAATGTCAGGTTGATAGCCAATTCCGTTCCCGCCGTTCTGGGGTTTGCGGTCAATGGCGTTTCCAGTAATACAGAATACCTGCTCCTGCTCCACAAGCGGAACATTGTTTCCGCCTGTACCATACCGCGCGGACATGGTGGGTGCCACTTTATGGGGACCGGTGTAGCGGGAGTCGATGCCGTGGTTCTCGTAGACCAGCGGCTGATGCCCATGTTCCTGTGCCCGGAGCGTACCCGCCACATCCTCTGAACAATCCATGACGCTGCCGCCCTGATCATTGAGGCAGAGGACAGAGGGCATACAATTTCCGCTGGCACTCCCCTTCAGGGTGGGGGCAAGTTCCTCGCCGTAGCCGATACTTCCGGCAGAGGCTCCTGCCCCGGCAGAGAAGCCTGCGGTCAGGACACAGGGATACCCCTGACCAGCCTGACCGCCGCCCGCACTCAGGGATGAGTGCCGCTCCGGTGTCAGGAAACAATCGCCGTTGCCTTTGGCCACGACACCCTCCGCAATGAAAGTCTGCTGCTTCATTCCCGGCTGGGCGCCCAATGCTCCGGCCACATCGTGCAGATCTCTGACCTCATCACGCTGGTTTGCGGCAAAGGCAATCGGCTGGATAAGGCCGTTGCGGCCAGTGGACATCCCGCAGTTCACGCCCAGTGTGGCTGCCACATCTCCGGTCAGATCACCGTTATAGCCATCGAATCCCTCCACATCAATCTTGTCCGGCTGTGTGACAAAGGTCTGCATCTGCATATTATTGGTTGCCATCAGGGCACCGGAAACGCCGTGCAGATCGATGCCCTCATCACGCTGGTTGATGTGGTACGCCTCCAGTTGGGTGGATCTGCCGTCCGGTGGAGCTACTCCCGCCTGAATCTCCAGTGCTCGATTAAGCTTTCGGGGCAACTCTTTCCCGCGTTCAGAGGCTCTGCGCAGGATGCCCAGGCAGGCTTTCTTGGTCAAATAGTATTTGTCTGGCGGATCGTCCTGCAAAATCTGCGACAAGGAAGATCCTTTTTCTTCTCTGGGGGACACCCCAGTATTGAGCGTCAAGGCATCTCCACGCCAGGGAGAAATCAGCTCCCAATAGAATTCGCCCAGCAGGTTCCCAGCGCCCGGTGTCAGGTCGAGGGATTGAAACACCACTGACTTTAATTCGGACGATCTCCTCGAGGACGATCCGGAAATCCTCTCCTTTTGGTGTTCCGCTGGAGAAGGCTCCGGGCAATAGTGATAGGTAATCCTTTGAGGTAATCTTCGGATTTTCCCCCACTCCACACCGTGCATGAGAGTTTCCCCTCACACGGCGTTCCATCGGGATAACAGTATTTTGTTTCAAACACAATTTACACACTTCGTTGCGGGTAGACTGTTTTAGATTGCGTTCAGATTTGCTTGCTCTCGCAGTTTGTTGAGCTTTTTCCGCTGTTGAGTATCCAGTGACAGGGTTTGGAGCAGACGGGAGATGGTTTTTTCATCGGTGGCATGAACAAGTTGATGAACAGTCTCGCTGACGATAACAAGATTTGCGTAGGCATCTGTTCCACCTGCCGATTTAGGACGTTTGTGATGGCAGTGAATTTCATGGGGGCTGAGCATTCTGCCTGTGACAGCACATTTACCATACTGTGCCGCATATAAAGAGATACGATTGTCCGCATACTCCACAGACTGGCCCAGCCTTGGATTACGCATCAGCCATGTGAGAATTTCCACATTGACGCCGAGCATCCGATGAATTTCCTCTCGTCCGCTCTCTGTATAGCGATTGATGCTCCGCTTTTTCCCCAACGGGTTTTTATGCCGGATATATCCCGCTGGTATAAGCGGATGACCTTTCAGGAAACGGATTTGACTGCTGCTGCCATATTTACTCCTGATGTAGCCCTTTTCTAATTTACCCTGTTTGCTTAACCCCTGCTTACCCAAACGGTTTTTCATCTGCTTACCGATGGCGAATGCGATGGGCGAAAAATCCAGATTGACACAGGTAGCAACACGATAATAATTGTGCATTCCAATTACGATAGAGTTGTAACGGAAGATTTGCCTGTGCTGGTCTTGCTCACTCTTGGGATGTTGGATTGCCTTAATGCACTTCGCCAGTTGGTCTTTTGCTCTTTTCTGTGCTTTATCGCTCATGTGAGACCGGACAACATACTTATCTCCCTTGCGCTGTGCTTTCATCTTGAATCCCAGATATTCAGAATAGTGGCGCTTTAGGTTCACTACCTTAGATTTTTCTGGGCTGATGTCCAGCTTCAACCGCTCCTTAAGCCATTGCGTTGTTGCCGCATATAGGCAAAATGCGTCTTTGCGGTTTCCACAGAACAGCTTGAAATCATCGGCATACCGGACGATGAACACAGGCTTTAGGCGGCTTTCTTTCAGCAATCGGTACTGATAACCCCGATTGATGCTGCCGTTTGCGTTAAGGTAAGTATATTTTGCGCCGCCGTGCATTGGCATCCATTCCCACTGTGACGCAATCCACCAGTCCAGTTCATTAAGAACGATGTTGGACAACAGCGGGGAGAGAATACCGCCTTGCGGCGTTCCTTTGCTTGGATGGATAATTTCTCCGTTAGGCATCACGATGGGGGCTTTTAACATTTCCCGAATAATGCACAGAAGCCGCTTATCCTGGATTCCCATCTTCCACATCTGCTGAATCAGCTTTGTGTGGTTTACATTGTCAAAGAAGCCTTTTATATCAATGTCCACAACATAATGCAGATTCGATAGCTGTATTAGCTGGTTACATCTGGCTATGGCATGTTCTGTGGAGCGATTCGGCCTGAATCCATAGGAATGGTCATAAAATTTCGCTTCACAAATTGGCTCCAAGACTTGCAGGACACATTGTTGCACGATGCGGTCTACAATGGTCGGAATTCCAAGGGGGCGGGTCTTTCCGTTGGGTTTGGGGATTTCCACCCTACGGACAGGGCGGGGATGATAGCTCTTGAACTGCCTTTGAATCAACGCCACATATCTTTCCTCGCTCAATTTGGCAAGGTCTTGTATGGTGCGCTCATCTACTCCTGCGGTACCGCTCCCTGTATTCCCTTTGATTGTTCGATATGCCATTCTTATATTTTCCTTACTGGAGATGAGTTCCATAAGGTGAGTGAACACTTTGCCTTTTGAACTATCGGCATACAGACTGTCCAGGGTCTTTTGCAGGTCGTAGTATTCCGCATAACGGATTTTGCTTCGCTTGGGTTTCTTCCGCTCCGAAGTCAACACAGGCATCCACTCCTTTTCAGCGGATTTTCTTTGTCATATTCGAAGCTGTGTTTATTGTGTTTTCAAATTTAGCTGTTATCTCGACTTGAGGCTATCCCTCCATCATGTTTCCATGATTTCTACGGTACTGTGCCTCTACTCTCACTGGAATAAAGGACGGTTATGACTTCCCGCCCAGCGCTTCTCTGACCGCAACAGTCTCCACGCTCCCAGCTTTCCACGTTCCAATGGCCCTATCATTTCATGCTTTTAGGTGCTCCCTTTGAGCCTGTGCCCGGCTTTCGCCTTACTGCCTGTAACAGTAGATGGACTTTCATAAAAACGACTTTTACTCATCCACGGACACCCCGCTATGGCGGGTAGTGCCTTTCGACACATTCTGGGTTTAGACCCTTACATTTGGAAGTTCGTCAGTGTTCTGCACACATTCTCACCATGAACATGAGACACCCGGCATATAGGCAACACCATCCACCTCTGGACAGGTTTCGTATCATAGACTATGATTTACGGTTGCTCTCTGCCGACTTCACCGAGCTTCTGACACAGATTTATTTGCTTCATCTGCGCCAGTCGGAGTATTAGCGTGGGCGTTTCAGGGCGTTACCCCATCATTCCACCCATTGGGCCATTAGTTCTGCAAGTGTTTTTCACCATCCTTTCAGTCTTGCGCCTGACCTTTTCAGTCAGGAACGTGTCGCACCATTCTCCCACACCATAAATCGAGGTCGTATATCGAGAGCTGCTCGGCCTCGTTGTCTATCTGCATCTCTCATCTCCTTTACGATTCGCACCTGTTCCATAAAAAGGCCGGAGCGTTCTCCGAAGATTCCGGCTCTCGCTCCGGCCACGGACAGATCCTGACAGGGAGAGCCGCCGCAGATGATATCCACCGGCGGCAGCTTTGCTCCGTCAAGCTTTGTAATGTCGCCCACATGAACCATATCGGGAAATCGAAGCCGGGTTACCTCAATGGGGAAGGCTTCGATCTCGCTTGCCCACACAGGTACGATGCCGTTGTGAACCGCAGCCAGAGGAAAACCGCCAATCCCGTCAAACAAGCTGCCCATTGTCAGCGTCTTCATTTGGCTACCGCCTGAACAACGGTCCTTGTGGTATTGACCGCAGCCTGGGCGGTATAGACTGCAGACATGATATTGGCTCTTGTGGTGGTATCCAGACCAAAGGCTCCGGCAATACGGGGGATCTCGCCGGCGGACAGCATCAGGCCGAGGCCAAGGAGGGCATGGTCCTTGAATACCATGAGGCCGGCGATGAGAATGGTGGATTGCAGGAAAGCGGTCAGGCACAATCCGATGATCTGCTTGCACCATTGAATAAATCCGTCCGTATAACCGCGTGGGACGCTGAACATATAGAGACTCCCTACTGCGATTTGAATGAGCAGAATGCCGCCGCGCTTCAGGTTTGCAAAGAAGACCTTTATCACGGCATAGGCCATCAAAATGATGCAGAATAAAAGCATGATCGGGCTGGTGATGGAAGCGAAGCCGAAGTAAGAGCCGGTGGCCATTCCAGTCAGCGAATCGATGCCGCTGAGCGAATCTACGATTTCGGTCGCCGCCTCGCCGATGGAAGTGCCATACCCTGTGATCCCTGCGGTGAGGCTTGCCTGCAATGTAACGGAAAGCTCATAGAGCCGAATCGGCACAACCGTAAACAGGCTCACCGCCATAAAGCCCTTGATGGCACACAGAGCGGTTTCTTTGAGGTTCCCTCTGCCGGAGGAATACTCGATGCCGCACTCAAAACAGGCCACCACAAGACCGGTCACATAGAGCGTCCAGGCCAGATAAGAGAAAAACAGTACAATGCTCTGCACCCAGCTCAGTTCGAACAGCTCGACGCCCATGTTGCCCATCTCGGCGAAAAAGTTTCCGAGAAAGCCCATGACCTGACCGTAGATCCAATCCACGATCTGACCGAGGATGGTGTCGGCAACAAAATCCCAAATAAACAATGGTTCGTTCACCTCTTTTCGGGGTGAGGCCGCACCAACTGCTTGGGATAAAAGGCCAGGGGCCGTACAGCTGGTACGGCCCCTGGGTCAGTTCTTTACATGGTCTGCTGCCACTGGGGGTCAGCGGTTTGGACTTGCTCCTGAAACACCTCCAGATAATCCGACACCGCATCAGAGAGCTTTTGATAGTCCCGTGCGTTGGGATGGTAGACATACCAATCCGCTTTCCCGTAGTCATCCCAGATGTAGGGATTGATCCCATTGCGGAAGTTCGGGTTGCCGGTTTGCTTTTTCCCGAGGATGTCGGAAAGATTCAGAAGCAGCACATCCACCTGGCCTTCGTTCCGATTCAGAATGGAAACGCGAAGGGCATGGTATTGATTTGCGACGATCCCCGTGACGAACTGGATCTTTGCCCGATTCAGCTCATTGAGACGCACATAGCAGGCCCGGCCTACATAGGTGGCGTCAGGATACTTTGGGGCAACGATCTTGTGAAGCTCTTGCTCGAAAAAGTTCATATACCCTCCTTAGATGCCAATGATGCTCCAGAGATACATGGGCGCAGTGAGGGTAAACACGAGGCAGGCAAACAGGATGGCGGGAGCCGCCCACTCGAACTGGCCGCTCTTGCGATACTCGAAATAGGCGGTTCCCAGCTTGGCAAAGAAGAAGACGGCCAGAATCAGGTCGATGGCGGGAAACACCACATTGTCGACCACCGACTTGATCTGGGTGGATGCAGTGGACCAGGTGCTCTCGACGGCGCCGGCCACATCCCCGGTACCTGCGGCAAAAGCTGTGGTCGCCATCAGGCAGGTCATTGCCAAGACCACGACCAGCATAACGATCAGGCGCTTATAGTTGAATTTACGCATAAATTCCCTCCGTTGTATGTTGTTAATTTGTGGGGGCGATATGCCAGTCCTCCCAAAGATCTCCGGAAATCCGGACGGAGTCCGTGAGGTTTAGCGACAGCATTCCCGCCGGTGTCCAGCAGTCCAGCAGCCAGGTGTACGGCGTATAGCTCCCATTGGGATACCATATCGGTGTGAAATGGGTCGGACGATTATAGGTGCTGTATGGATTGTCCTTGAAAGTGAAGGTGGAGCGTTTGCCGCTGATGCTTCGATCCAGGAGCCTCCAAAAGCCCTCGTAGTTGAACTCCGGGAAATAGGTCACCGCATTCTGAGCCGCAGTAACTGCGGCGCTCTGTGTGGTGCTGACGCTGGCCGTAACGCTTTGCTGGATGCCGTATCCGCTTTTGAGCGCAGAGGAAGATGCCGTGGGTGACAGGCTGTCCGGCGTGATGACCATGGTTGCCGTCAGGCTGGTTGTGTAGGCGTTATAGTCAAATTCCCACCAGCCCTGATCCTCCCACCAGCCGTTGTCCACCCAGTGGTACCAGCGGTCCGTGTGGGATTTGCCCTCGCTGTCCGTCCACCGATCCGTGTGCCAGCACTTCTCCCAGTTTTCAACCCACACCCAATTCTCCTGCCACCAGGGAGACCAGATGCCCCAGGAGGCGGAGGTCACTTCTTCTTTCTCTGGGATATCCACGAGGGAGAAGGTATCGTTTCGGTCATCGGCCACGGGATTTGGCGGGTCGTTGCCGTCCAGATCCACAATGTTGGCGGTGATGGTGCTTTGTGCTGTGCCTCCGCCCAGCACCCTGACCTGAATGGTGCAGACACAGGGTTCATCGGGAGTGTGCCACTTCACCCAGACCAGCTGGCTGTCGCCGTCCGGATAATAGACATTGCTGACGGTATAGGTGCTGCCTTCGATCACAAACTGCACGGTGACCGGGTTGTCCGGGTCTGACTGCCCGCCGGACACCTCCACCGAGGTGATAACATCGGTGTCCACCCGGTATTCGTAGTCAAACGCATCCACCTCCGGTTCCTCCACCTCATCGTTGAATCGGACGATGCCGATCCCCAGCGAGGAAATGATCTGCTCATTGCTGACCTTGCTGGTAGTGCTGCCTGACCACGCGGGATACCCGAGGTCGGCTTCCTCCAGGAAGATAGCGAGCGGGAGATTCTGATGGGTCAGCGATCCCATCCAATAGCGCAGGTCACCGCTGACCATCTGGTCATAGAGCGCAGCTTCGGTGGCAGTCATTGCAAACTGCTGGCCGCTGTAGTACAGATAAGCAATAGGCTCGATGACAATCTTGTAGGTTCCATTTATCAGGGTGTCAAAGTCCATCCCCACATACCCTGCAATTCCCCGTATAACCTGTTCGTCGGTGAAGTAGCTTCTAATTGCCTCGATGCTGGCTGAGGATGAACCAGAAGAAATGATTCTGGGCAGGCTTTGTGTGGGCTTAATGCAGGTATATCCGCCCACGACTGGAGAAAGCGCTCGCCCGCCATTGTAAGTGAGCTTGCTAACCTTCCCGAAGTGGATGAGTCCAGTGCTGGGACTTTTATTGCTCAAATCCACGGGACCACCGACGACCGCATGACTTTCCGCATTGATAATACTCACACGGACACCGTCCATGCCGGGATTCCAGTAGCTCGTAGAAGTGCCGCTACCCATGTTCCCGCCGCCGCCATCGATATTTCCCTCGCCGGTGGCGGCGAGCGCCGGCATGGCCGCACCCAGCAGAAGGGCAAGGGACAAAAAGAGTGTGAGGATTTTCCTCATGCCATGCTCCTTTCCAAAAAAAATGGCGCAGCCGTTTCCGACTGCGCCGCTGGTGAGCAGGGGACTCATTCCCCGCCCATGATTCCGATTTTGTTTCCGTTTTCGTAGATGCTGTCGTCCTCGATTACCGTATTGTCACCACTGTTCTCCACATAGCCGAAACCGGGTACATAGACCTGACCGGAGTTGTTGGTGCTTCCCGCGGCAGGCTCCGTTTCGGTGGGAGTCACTGTGGGAGTCTCCTCATAGGTGGGCGACGCCTCATCCTCGGTCTTGCGCTCCTCCTCCGGCACATCCGTTCCGTCGTGGTCATCCGGCAGCGTGGTGGTGCCGGAGGGTGCTTCCGGTTTTTCGGGGGATTCAGGCTTTACAGGATCTGCCTGGATGGTCTGCTCCAGGCCGCTGGAGTCCGCACCCTGGGCGGGATCGGTTTCGGATGCGTCCGGCGTTTCCACCTGGACATCCAGATCAGTCTGGCCGTTATTGTCGATATCCACACTGGGATCACCGCTCTGGGTGGGATCATCGGAAACCACACCGGAAGAAATATCGGCATTGCCGCCGAACCGGACGGCGATCCCAACGGCCGCCGCAACGCAGAGCAGGCAGCAGACGGCGATGAGGACGATCCTCTTTGTCTTGTCTGTCATGGTGTATGCCTCCTTGGTGTATTTCTTGTTAATGGGACAATACCACATTTTTCTGTGGAAGTCTATTGAAAAGACCGGATGGATCAGAAGAGAGGCACATATTTGGCCTCCGTGTGCAAAGTCATGCTGGCGGCGGGCAAAAGATTCCCCAGAAACCGAACGGGCACCTCCAGATGGATCTCCACCAGTGCGGTATAGCCCTCACTCTGGCCGGAACCGAGGCTGTTATTTTCCAGAACCACGGACAGGTCGGAGATGGTATATTCCACCTCGCCGTCCGAGATTTTCTGATACCCGCCCGCTGTATTTTCCAGACCGAGCGTTTCAGAGAGCTGGCCGTACACATCGCCGGTGTCGATGCTCTCATCCCAGCGGCCTGTACCGTCCGGATACCAGCCCGCAGCGTATCCCTCACGGACGGCGTGGTACACATCGTCATAGTTGTCATTGACGGTGGAGATGACCGCCTGCTGCGCGGCCTCCTTTACGCCTTGGGCAATGATCCACAGCCGACTGAACTCGGCAATGGCGCAGAACAGCATCAGCAATACCAGCACAATGGCAAGGATCATGGGGGTGCCCTCGCCGGAGCGGCGGCGAAAAATCGGTTTTCTCACTTCCAATACACCTCCGACTTGCCTGTGGCGGAAGCCGTCAGCGTGATCGGGAACGAGCCAAATCCTCCGAACAGGCCGATATCCGTTTCCAGCGTCAGGGTCACGGTGACCTCGTCATTGAGCTGGATGCGTCCGGTGGTGGACCACCGAATGTCGGGGTCAAGCCCGGTGCTGTCGGTAAGCGCCGACGCCCGGCGGGTGGTCTCCGTGCCAACCCGGCCGGCGATCTCCGCCTCGCGCACCAGCTCCACCGCATAGGTGTCCAGTTGCTGTTTGGTGATGTAGACCGGGAGCACACGAACCACCAGCGCGAGCACCAGCATGGCGCACACCACCAGGACGCATACATCGATATAGCCTTCGCCGGAGCGCCGTTTCAGTATTTTTTTCATGGCGACCTCCTTTAGAACAGGCTTCCCAGAGAATTGACGATCTGGTACACGATGATGACGATGTAGGTCATCATGAAGCACATGAGCATGATGAAGCTGAACACCCGGATCTTGGGTGGGATCTTGGCGGCCTTGGCCTTGAGGCGCTGCAGCTCCAATGCCTTCAGATCGTGGGACAGCATCTGGAAGTACATTCGCCCGTCGTCACCCCGCAGTATGCCGATGAGGCCGCGGACGATGTCCGAAATGATGGCGGAGCCCATTCTGGCCTCAAAGCGGATGAGCGCCGCTTCATAGGAGGAAGAACGCATATCCGCTGTCAGCACATCCAGCTCACGACCAAAGTCAGGCCCGGAGTGTTTCTTGTAGTTTTCCAGAATCCGCAGCACATCCCGGCTGGCTGCCAGTTCCTGATGGATGGTGGCGACGAACCGGGGCAGCTCGCCCTCAATCAGCTCCATTCTGGCCTTGACCAGCTCGTCAGCCCGACGGCTCTCCTTGAACCAGGTCAGCACGGCCAGCACCACGATGAGGGGGCTCAGGATGGGCAGGATCAGCAGGCACGGGATGATGCCGAGCAGGATGAGGCAGGGCTTCAGGATCGAATAGGCCGTGTAGACCTGGGGTGTCATATCCAGCCCTGCCGCCGTGAGCTTGCTCTCCAGCCGGCGGTATTTGTATTCGTCCATTCGAATCAGAGGGGCCAGCTTCAGCGCCCAGCCGAGGATCAGCGCCTCCAGAGCTTTGACCAGGCTCCGCTCCCGCCGTCCGGCGGAAATGAGCGCCCGTTCCGTGGCCAGTCTGGGAATCTTCAGAAGGTCGGCGAGGACGAAATACAGTCCGGCGGCCAGAACGGTCCCGAACAGAAATAAAAGTGCGCCCATTTCCTCACCTCCGATACTCAATGGGCTGCGTCAGCTTCACCACGAAGGCAAAGGACACGAATACGGCTGCGATGCAGACGGCGATGACCATCTGGCCGGGAACGGTGTCTACCAGGGTGTGGTACCAATCGGTGTTGATGAACCGCACCAGCGGAATATTGATCAGCACCAGGATCGCCATGGTGACGAATTCCTTGCGGGGGCCGAAGACCAGATTTTCCAGCTCTCCGTTGACCACTCTCATGTCCGACAGCTTGCTGACGATGGGAGTCAGGGTGCTTTTCAGGCTGCGGTCTGTCTGGCACGCCATCACCGCTTCGCACCACTCCTGCCATACCTCATTGTCAATGGCGTATTTCAGGTCATGAAGTGCGGCGTCCATGTCCGGGTCAATGTGCTTGATGCGGGTGAGGAACCGCTGGAACACATCCTGCACGGGGTGGTGCAGGTAGCGGATGTTCTCCTCTACGGCCTGCTGGAAGTTCTCTGTTCTCAGGTAGGCGGTTGTGATGACCGACAGCGCCGTTTCCAGCTCGGCGGCCACATCCTTTTTGAAGCTGCCGGCTGTCAGCTTGACATACCAGAACGGCGCCAGCATAAAGCCGACGGCCAGCACAGGGACAAGAAAAGCATTCCCGGCAAGAATGGCAATGCAGGCGCCAAGGGCAAACAGCACCAGGGACGCCATGCACACCATGGGGAACTTCCCCTCACGCCCGGATGCGGCCAGCACCGCCTGCGCCTCTGTGATCTCCCGGCGGAAGAAGCCGGCCTTTTTTCGCTTGGTCGTCTCGTTGATATCCGCCCGGATGCTGCCGGGGGCGGCAGTCAGCCGGGAGAAGATGCTGTCGCTCATTTCTGCGGGTGAGATCCCCAGCACCATAAAAAGCCCGGCGATCATGCCGATGCAGGCGATCAGTTGGATCATTGTCATGCAGTTTCCTCCTTCCTCTGGATAAACTGCTCCAGCTCACCGCGGGGCATACCGTTTTCGATAAAGCGGCGCTGCAGGCTCTCGGACATCTCCTCGCATTTCTGGTGGTGTCCCTCAATGATGAACCGGTCGCCCTCCAGACGGTTTTCGGTGATATTGTACTCGTAGAGCTTGTGGAGCCGGCGGCTCCCATCCGGCAGGATCTCACATTCGGAGATGTTGGTGATGCGGCGCTCCTTGTTCTCCAGCTGGCGGCAGTAGACCACAATGGGATATGCCTCGGTGACATAGCCCATGAGCGTATCGTCGGGGGTGTCCACGGCCCGCTTGCACAGGGATACCATGCGGCGATAGGTGCCCTCGCTGGAGCTGGAGTGGATGGTGGTGAGAACGGCCACACCCACGCGGGCGGCCTCCTGGGCGGCATTGGCTTCCGGACCGCGCATCTCGCCCACGGCGATGATGTCGGGATTGAAGCGAAGGGCAATGTCCAGCAACGCAATCTGGTCGATGCGCTGGCGCTCGTTCTCACTGTCGCGGGTCTGGGTGTGGACGACCGAGTTGACCACCCTGCCGTTCTGCTCCCGGATGAGCTGAAGCTCACGGGAGCCGTCCTCGATGGTGAAGATCCGTTTGCGGTCAGGAATGGTGGACAGGAGCCAGCCCGCCACCGTGGTCTTGCCGGAGCTGGTGGCGCCTGCCACACAGATGGAGACGCCGTAGCGCAGGCAGGCGGACAAGAAATCCAGCATTTCCTCCGTGGCGGTGCCGCTGCCCACAAAGTCCTCCTTGGTCAGATTCTTGGGGTTGACGATTCGGATGGAGGCCGCGACGCCGGCATCCTCGTCCAGCACCGGGGTCTTGATGACCGAGACACGGATGTTCTTGGCCAGACGGGAGGTAATGATGGGACTGGCATTGTCCAGCACCTTGCCGGAGTTCTGGAGCATACGGCGGATGACATTGGCCGCGTGGTCCGGCGAGTCGAAGTGTTCCTCCAGCTTGACGGTGCGGCCGTCGGAATACTGGATCTCAATGTCGCGCCAGGAATTGATGTCGATCTCCTCGATGCCTTCGGCGAAGATGTACTTGGTCAGAAACCCATACTCGGCCATCTCCGTATAAAGGGCGTCCACCAGCTCGCTCTGGCTCATACCGTCCACCGCCATGCGATTGTCCTGCAAATAGCGGGCGATCCGGCGCTTCATCTGCTCCTTGGCCTCATCGCCGCTCTCTGTAATCAGGGTGGCATAGGTACCGGAGAGGTAGGACTGTACCTGAGTGAGAACCTCCGCGAAGGGCATCCCCTCGGTCTGGGGAGCGAAGAAGACATCGCTCGCTTTGGGCGCGACCTTGGTTTCCGCAAAAATAGCCCTTCCGGTATTTTCCTCGAAGGAGATATCATGCACCTCGGCCTGCTCCGGCTTGGCTTCCGCAGGGGCGGCAACCGGAGCAGCGGCGAACAATGAATTGCTTCTTCTGTCGCCAAGCATCAGAACACCTCCTTGCAGATTTTCTCGATCTCCCGGCGGAACGCCTTGCTGTCTTTCATGGAGAGATCGTTCAGAAGCGTGCCCTCCAGATACTGCTCCTCCAACTCCCGGGAGTGCGGAAGCTGGAAAGCGACGCTCCCAAGTACCTGACCGATGCGATCCGCCGCCTGGAGGGGCTTGATGTTGGACGCCGCCTTATACTGCTTGTCCTCATCCCAGTGCAGTTCCCGAAGGAGCGGGAGCTGGCTGGACAGGTAGCCGATGGATTTCAGGTCGCAGTTGGCCAGCCGGAGGACGCTGTCGGCCTCCATGAGCGCCACGGCGGAGAGGATGTCATTGGCGATATAGCTGGAGCAGTCGATGACCACATAGGGGGCAATCTCACGCAGGCCGCGGATGAGCTCCTCCGCCTGCTGCTTGGTGCAGGCCGCGTAGGTATACTCGTTTTCCCCCTTGCGCAGCCCCAGCATGGTCAGGTAGGATAGCTTCTTGTGGGTGGTCAGGTTGTGCTTGATGAGATTCACGGAGATCCGCTGGGCGGCGAAGATGCTGCCCAGGGATTTGTCGCACTCCAGCTCAGAGGGCGGGCAGATGCAGGGCATCATGGGGGCGGTCATATCGCAGAGCAGCAGCGCCACATTCTTTTTCTGGGACGCCAGATGCTTTGCGATCTTCACCGCGGTCACGGTCTTGCCGCAGCCGGGGCTTCCCCAGACGGCAAGGACTCCACCGCCGGATTCCTCGATGATTTCAACCTCCTCCGGCTCTGTGCTGCGGTGAAAGAGGCTTCCTTTCATGAAGTTCATTCCGCAGCCGCCTCGCTCTCCGCGGCAGGATCGGCGCCCTCGCTTTCCCCGCTTTCGGTATTCTCAGTTGCCTCGGCAGTCTCCTCGGCTTCCGGCTCGGCGTACAGCTCCTCGATCAGAGCGTCCTGCGCCTCAATGAATGCGGAGGCATTCTCAGGCGTCCCACGATAGACCAGCGCCAGATGCAGCTCGCTTTCCTGTTCCAGCCCCGCCAGCACCTTGGCCTGCTCGGTGGTCACCAGCAGGGTGACGGTGGAGGGCAGCTCTTTTTCATCCTCAACCGCCTCGCCGGTGTTGGCGTCGTAACCAGAGGAGGCGGTAACGGAGATGACCTCTACATACTGCAGCTCGGGCGGGATCACGGTTTCGCCCATGCCCTGATAGTCGGCCACGAGGACGGAAACGATATCGCCGCTCTCCAGTTTGCCGGAAAGGCCGGTGGCAAAGCTCTTGATGGTGACAGAGATGGCCTGTTTGGTGCCGTCCAGATTGTAGAGATAGGCATTTTCAGCGGCAGGCTCGTTGGAGAGCTTGCTGGCCAGAATGTAATCGCCCACCTTCAGGTCGGCGGTGGCATATTTGCCGACGACCTCGTCTTTTTCTGTCATGATGCCGGACGGCAGGTTATAGGCGCCCACCTCCACAGTCTGTACCATCTCAGCGGTGATCTCGTCGCCCTCCTTGATGTCGGCGGTGACGCGGACGATCTCAGCCTTCTCGCTGGCGCTGCGGCTGAACAGGGGCGTCACTCCGAAGCAGATGACGAGCGCCAGGAGGATACACAGCACACCGATCACGGTGCGGTTACGGAAAATCTTCATATAAGCCTCCTTATAAGAAATATGCGGGAATGAATCCTGCGGCAATGAACGGGACCAGTGGGCAGGTGAACCGGGTGGGGCGGTGGGAGAGCTTCAGAACAAGACTTTTTCCCAGCACAAACAGGGCGTAGCAAAAGGCGAACAGCGTAAGCCCCGCGAGAGTGCGGGAAAGGCCCAGCACAAACCCCGCTGACGCCGCAAGCACCGTATCCCCGGCCCCGTTTTTCCCAAAGCCCGCCCCCAGATAGAAGGGCAGCCCTCCCGCAAGCGCCCCCAAAAAGGAGGCGGGGCTGATGGTGATCAGCCCCGCCAGCATGAGCGCCACACAGACCCGGTCATCCACCAGGCGGTGTCGGACATCATAGATCGAAGCGCCCATCAGGCAGCCGCAGAAGACCAGCGCCTGCGCCCAGTGCATCAGCCGGCGTAGTCGAACATCTCCTGAATACGCTCCGTTACAGTAGGCATGACAGTATCATTCAGGACCGCGTACAGGCCGGCCAGCACCAGGGCGCCCAGAACGACGGCGATCAGCACCTT
The DNA here is from genome assembly GCF_015558525.1 of Anaeromassilibacillus sp. D41t1_190614_C2. Classification (NCBI taxonomy): domain Bacteria; kingdom Bacillati; phylum Bacillota; class Clostridia; order Eubacteriales; family Acutalibacteraceae; genus Anaeromassilibacillus; species Anaeromassilibacillus sp. D41t1_190614_C2. The sequence goes on from NZ_JADMOD010000008.1 coordinate 93,419, forward strand.
GACGGCGGTATCGATATAGCCCTCGCCGGCGTTGCCGCAGACGGCGCGGCGGTGGAAGGCGGCGATGGAGGTCTGGCAGTTGATGGCGGCGGACTTGGCGGACTTGGCGATATTCTTGAACAGCTTCTTCATAAGGTACATTCCTCCTGTAAGTAAAAATGATTTTTGGCAGCTTGTTGGCTGGAAAGAGATCATGGAATGCGTATGGGGAGGCCCCCGGCCTCGGCTGGGCAAAGGAAAATCTGGGCGGTTTATATCCGCCCGGACTACATGGTCATTTCGTGGCATTCGTTCTGCTCCTGATGCTGGTTGAACTGGATGGGACGGAACCCCACACGGTCGCAGTAGAAGAACTCGCTGCCGGAATCATCGTACAGCTCCACCACATCGGACAGAGCCATCCGGTAGCCCTGATATCCGGGAGGCGGGCTGTCCCGGCAGATGGCGTAGATCTGTTCCAGATCATTGGTGCCAAGATCGCCGTCAAAAACCTGCGTATAATTCTCTGCGTTCGGTTCTCCGAACCGCTGGATCAGATCCTCATATCCGATAAAGCGCATGGTGACATCCACGCCTTTCCGGAGCTGCCAGATGCGGCAGCCTTTTTGCGGCTGCCCCAGCTCCTCGCCGGGCGCCTCTCCGGCTGCAAGGCGGTCAAATACGCCTTCCTTCCACTGAGGCGTCAGATTCAGCCGGGCCAGGTAGCGGGACAGCTCATCCGTCTGGAACATCTCGTCCACAACAGCGGCGTCATCCTTCACATAGCCCACCGTGTTGCCATAGAAGATCAGGCGGTTTCGATTGTCTATTGTGAAGCGGACCAAAATCACATCACCTCCCTTCAGGGCGAGCGGCTCACATCTGCTGGCTCATGGCCTGGTCGGGAGCGTCGCTTTTCTGCTCCTGCTGCTCCTGAAGCTTCTGCTCGTAGGCGTCGTTGACGGCGTCCACCAGAGCGTTCCGGGCTTCGGCGGTGATGGCATGGAAGGTGTCGTTGTACTTGGTCTCACCGTTTTTCTTGTAGGAGTCCTGGGGCATGGAGATGAAACGGCCCTTGTCCGACTCGATGACCCGGATGCCGTGGACGGCAAAGGCACCGCCGATGGTGGCGCTGGCGAAGGCTTTGGTCTTGAAATCTCCGTCCACCAGACGGTCGATCCGCGCCTCCACCTGGGGCGTGGTGGTTTCCTGCTGTTTCTTCTTGGCTGTTGCCATGGTAATCAAGCTCCTTTCACTCACATGGTTGGGGTGGTCATATCGGGAGATTCGGCGGGATCTTCCCGCCGGATCTGCTTCAGGCTCTCTCTGGCCCAGTCGGGCAGGTGCTCCTCCCGGAGAATGCCGATGAAGTCGCTGCGGTTCCACCGGGTCCGCTCCCCATCACTGAGACAGGTGGCGTATACCGCCCTGCCCGCGGCGTTGGGGGCGCAGCCAAACCCGCCGGTCGCCAGCCAGAGCTGGTTTTCGGGAGCCCAATAGGACTCCCTCAAAGTCATGGGACTCATGACCAGCACCTTGCCTTCCAGCTCCTGCCCGGTCATATCGTCACAGTGGGAGCGCGTAAACATCCCAAGTGCATCCTGGGCTTCCCGGAACTCATTTACGAAGATGTCCAGAACACCGGCATGACTTTCTACCATAAACTCATAGTTCCGGTCACTGGGAGGGATGAAGGCTGCGGCGGCCCATTCTTTGTTCCGGCGGCTGAAGCGTCCATCCTCTGGCTTCAGCTGAATGGTGGCGGCCAGCACCCATCCCACACGCTTGAAGCCAAAGTCCTCGATGACGCCCCTGGTGCAGTCGTGGCTCAGGTGCATCCCGTCAAAGCCCCTGCGGATGGCCTCCTCGATGGCCTGCTTACAGGCGATGTTCTCCAGATGGCTTGCACGCCAAAGGGCCAGTTCGTTCTGCCGCCTGGCCTCGGAAACAGAGCCGAGATAGAGATAAGCGTGATCCTTAGTCATCGCCCTCGTCCTCATCCGGCTTCATGACTGCCTTGACCAGCTTTTCGAAACCGGCTCTGTCGATGCCGAGCTGTTCCAGACTCTTGTTCAGTTCGGCCGCCCACTTGGTTTTGCGGTCATCGGACACCACCAGAACAGCGCCGTCCACGCTGACCACACAGAGGTTGTCGTGCAGGATGCCGGCATCCGCAAAGGCCTCTGCAGGAATGGGCAGCATATCCTCGCCGCAGCCAGAGCAGCCATCGCACGGGTCCGCATCGCCCTCCTGATCCTCCCATCCGGCCAGCATATCCGCCCACAGGCTGTTGGTCAGCCGAATCAGCGCCATCATAGCGGCGGCTTTCTCCACCGGCTCCATCTCCTGCTTAAGCAGGACAATGGCGTTTTCCAGGGTATGCATCTCCAGCGTTTCCTCCTGCTCCAGACCACTCAGGGTGAGGGCCGCAGGCTGAATGACAGCCTTGCCGTCGTTGGTGTACTTGATAAAGGTCATCTTCATTCCTCCGTTTTATCAGATTTTGTTTTCGGTTCGTGGATCAGCGTGTAGCGCCCGTCGTCTTCCTCCGCGGCCGACAGATTGAAAATGCTGAGCTGCCAATGCCTTGCGGAGTTATAGAGGCGGGGATCGTAGTTGGTGATGACGATCTCCTCGTATTCGCTTCCGGCCTTCTGGGACATACTGTTGGGGCGTGTGGTGTAGAAGATGTAAAACTCCTTGTACAGATCTACGATGAAGGGGCAGTAGTTGTAGGAAACCATCACAAACCCCTGGCACTCCAGAAGCGCATCGTGGAGGCGCTGGTGGTCTTCCTTGGGAAAGCCCACCGCATAGCAGTCCTCCGCATCGTAGTAAGGCGGGTCACAGTAGAAGAATGCGTCTTCCCGGTCATATTGGCGGATGAGGTCGACGCAGTCCTTGTTCTCCACCACAACATCGGCCAGCCTGCGGGAGCACTCCCAGACCAGATGGAAAAAGCGGCGGATGTCGCAGGATTTTCCGGCGAAGGACTTTGCGCCGCCGCTGAAGCTGTACCGGATAAGCTTGAAATAGTCAGCAGCCCGCCGCACATCTCCGCGAGGCGCTCGTTCCAGCATCATCCTTCGGATGGTTTTGGCATCCGGCGGTTCCAGATATCGCTGGGTCAGCTCCATCTCCTCGTCCAGATAGTCATCGGTGAATTCCTCACGGGAGAAAAACTTATACAGCACATTGAAGTCATCACGGGTGTTCAGCGGCAGGAAGCCAAGCTCCAGAAGGAGCGCCATGGTTCTGTTTTTGACACAGCAGAACAGATTGGTCAGGTCGCCGTTGAAATCGTTATAAACCTCCATGCATCCCTGCTGGATCGGGCGGCTCAATGTCACTGTCCCGCTGCCGCCGAACACATCGATAAACCGGGAATAGCGCGAGGGGGACAGCTTATGAATCAGCCAGAGCAGCTTGCTTTTGCCTCCCACCCAGGGGATGAAGCTTTTCAAGCGGTATCACCTCCCTCCAGGGGGAGGGATATCTGGCCGCTATCGGTAAATTGCTCCAACGCTTTGGTGAGGCCGCGCTCCGCATGGGCGATCTTCTTGATCCTGCTTCGGAGCTGCCGGATCGTCCTCCGCAGTTCCTCCTCGGTGTCGGCGTAATAATAGCCGGAATCAGAGCTGCAAATGGGGATGCCATCCCCGCGCAGACAATTGATCGTGCGGCGAAGGTCAGGTCCGCGAATCTGAAAAGCGGCCTCCAGTTCACGGCTGGGGACGACTCTCAGCTCACCGCAGTGATACTCCTTCAGGTGCTTGGCGATAGGGTTGTCCGTCGTCATGAAGACTCCTTTCCGGGACAGTTACCCGGAAAGAGCGCAAAAAAAGCAGGGGCTGTCAGTCCCTTTCGGGTAACGGCCCCTGTAGCTTTCAGGCTATTTGACTCTTTTTATATCATCACCTCCGTTGGGGCAAAGCCTGGTCTGTGTGAGGGCTTCTCACATGGACATGGTCGGCTCCATCTCCGGTTGACTGTACTCATAGACCGGCTCTGTGCCGTTCCAGGATACAAACCCATGTTCGGCGGCGGACAGGCCCATGCGCTTCATTCTCTGATTGGCATAGCCCTCAGCGTCAAAGCAGGAGGCGAGCAGTTCGTCCTGGGGATAGATGCCATCCCGCATTGCCAACTCTTTTCCGTAATCGGCAAGATCCATATCACGGGGCATGAAGTGATAGCAGCGGAGATTTTGGGCTAAATCCAGGGCGTAATCCAGGCGGTGGCAATCCTCCAGCTCCATAACCGCCATAAATTTATCCAACCATCTGGGTTCTCCCTGTCCCTGCTCGCTCCAGATGTAACCAAAGTCGATGGCATGGCGGACAAGTTCCGACGCGGAGCCGTACTGTGAGAGGATGTCCTTCAGCTGCGGGAGGCAGCAGTCCACATCCACAGCAATGCACTCGGTCACGGATTCGACCTCCAGTGCGTCCAGCGCCAGGAGAAGTTCGTCCGGGTGTACGGCGTCCATGTATTCGCCGGTGTCCGGGAAGCCCACCCACACGCCGTCCATGTTGGTTCGGCTGGCCAGCTTGACTCGGATGCCGTAGTCACCTTTGTCGGGATTCATCGAAGGGTTACTGTCCAGAAACGGATCGATTAAAGAGGTGCCCTTGATAAAGTGCCCGTCGCAGAAAGTGTTTCCGCCCTTTTGGCGGTAAGCCGCACCCACTTTTTCCGGGTCAAGAAACTCCCGCGCTTGATCAGAGGGACGCTGGATCTGCTCCATGATGAATTTGCCCAGCTGAACATCATCCCCGGCCCCATAGAACAGATCATAGTGATCCAATTGACTTGCAATCAGCATCACATCGCAGGTCATCCTCGGCTGCTCAATCTGCATTGCTCCGCGGAACAGAAGGCTTTCTTTTACCGTCATGTTCTCGAATCGCCGTTCCAGCCAGTCGTGTTGGGATTTGGTCATTTCAAAGCCGTCCAGAAGGTCCAGGAGTTGCCTGGTTTGCCGACTCGCCATCACATCATCTCCATTCCGGCATTTTCTGCCTGTGTTTCTTCATTGCGGATCGGCTCGCCATCTCTGCGCTGAACCAGCCCGTAGGGGGTCAGCAGAGCGTTGTGTGCTGCCATGACATCCTGACCATAGTTGTAGAGGACGACGTGCTTCTGCAGAATGGACCGGGAATGCTCATCCACAATGAAGCGAAGTTCCTCTACGGCTACCTCATCGGGGTTTCGCTGATCAGGCTCGAGCAGATAGTCATCCAGATTTTCCGCAATCTGGACAGCGGCAGCGATATCGTGACAATCCGCCGCAAGGATAACTGCCTTGAATTTGGAAAGTTCTCCTTGTGTGCTCAGCTCCTTGAAGCATTTAGCCAACTCGTTCAGTCCATGGATATCGTCGCAGTCCGTGTTTTCCAGAAGCGCAGGCATCGCGCTGTCCTCCACCTGGAAGACCATTTCCGACCAGGAGGCGCCTCCGCAAGCCTCCAGCACGGCATCCAGCCGTTCCTGCGTGGCGGGCAGATCCAGACACATCATGTTATCCGGTTGCTCATTGGAGTGGAAGGGATACCTGCCGACCGTCAGGCGGATGCCGTATTCCGGCGCTTCGGGAATCAAGGCCAGGCTGTCATATACCTGCTTCAGCTCGGTGTGCTGCGTGACATACCCGCCGCTTGCGAAAACGCCGCCCTCCTCAAACCTGGCTTTTCTTCCGAGCATCTCAAAGTCAAGATACTCGAAGATGGAATCCGGAACTTTTTCCAGGGCAGGGATGAAATCGTTCTCCGCATAGAACCTGCCGAGCTGCTCGTCCGTCGTGGCGTTGACCACATGACAGCAGTCTGCGCTGTAGGCCAGGTCGATCATGGTGGCAACGCTGATGGGACCGTATTTTTTGGACACCTCCATGTTGAACAGCCCTTCGAAGGCAGTTTTTTCTCTGCCGTTCATCTGTCCCAGGCAGGTTGCCAGCGCATTGAGCTGATACAGATCACATTCATGGGTCAGATGGACATGGAGGAACTGAAAGCTGTGGTGTTCAAGAAATTCCCACCTCGGCTTGTCGCCCAAGGGCATCTGGATCTTGTCCAGCGCATCCTGAAGACCATAGTAGCTGGCCGGAAGCTCCAGCTCGCACCACCGATCCGTTTTTTCGCCGAACAGCTCCACACGGAACACTTCATTCAAGGGTCATCCCTCCCATCTGGGGCCTGTAGTCCTCCTCGTATTTGGCGGGATCAGCGCCGGGGACATCCCAGCCGCACATACTGCCCAACTCCATGGCCTGGCGCTGGATGGGGCTGACGCCAAGCTGTTCGTTCAGCTGATCAGCCAGCTCCACATTCTGTTCCTTGTCGCCGGTGTCCCAATCGGAGGGGTAATAGCCGGTTTCGCCCCGGCGAATGCAGATGAGGTCGCCGGTAGACTTGAGGGTGGAGAAGCACATCTCCGGCAGCCCCTCCGCCACTCTGGGTGCGAAGCGTTCCGCCTCGGTCTGGATGTCCCAATCATCCTCCATGCTCCACAGATGGACATACAGCTCATCGTCGCCGGCGCAGATCTCCCGCTGTTCGAAGCCCTCGCCCCAGCCATCCGACGCCTGTCCGGAGACATACTCTTTCAGGGTGGTCAGTTCCTCCGGGGTGAGGGTGCCAACCACGCGGCACTCGGCAACGCCCCAGAGCTGGCCGTTCCGATCCTCGACGGTGAACACGGCGGATTTGACCTTCTGGTTGACGCTGTCATCCTCGCCATACCAGTGCATGATGCCGCTCTCGGATTCTTCCGGCATCCGGTTGTTGATCAGAGCTCTGAGGATCTCGCCCTCATAGGCACGAAGCGATTTGCCGTCCAACTGAGTGCAGTCATCCTCCATCTCACCATACTCGTTGCGGGTGTAGATGTCCGCCGTCAGAGGCATATACAGCTTCAGCGTGGTGGGCTCGGGCGGCAGGACAGAGAAGCTGTCCTCTCCGATGGTCAGCGCCAGGGTTCTGCCATTGTCCCACTTCATGTGGAACTGCCCGGCGTCGTCGATGTAGTCCAGAGTCCCCGTACTGCCCGGCTCCAGCGGGGCATAGGGGTCTTTCATCTCTCTGAGCTTGATCCTTGAGCCTGCGGGAAACTGTTCCCGCAGGAAGCTCAGCCATTCTTTGGGTACCGACATTTACATTCCTCCCATCTTCATATCCTGGCCGGGATTGTTTTCATAGTCCTCAAGAGAATGCGGATTCTCCTCGCCATACAGGTCGAAAAGGATATCGTCCACCTGCTTGCGAACAACCGGGTCATCCGTCAGCGTCTCATAGCGGAAGCCCGTGACCGAATGCTGAGGCAGTTCCTCCTGGATGCACCGGAGATATTCCTGCGTGTCGGTGTAGTCCATCCGGCTGCCATCGGCGAAGGTGACCCGGCCCACAGGCTTTGCCTGCTGGGCCATCTGTTGCTGGCGCAGGTTGTAGCAGTAGAGATACCCCTGGTAGTCGCCAGGGGAAGGGGTGCAGCGGAGGCAGTAGCGGTAATGCTCGGTGTCCACGACATAGCCATAGCACCGGCCATCCTCGGTAAGCTCACCCCCGTTCCGGTAGCAGTAGCTTCTCATCGAAGCCAGATCCTTGAGCGGCCCATCTGCCCGAAGCGCATCCACGACTTCCTGAAGTTCACCCTTGAATTCCTTGGTGTTGAACTGGTCATCGTTGTGGGGCCACCATGTGTGGTAGAATCCTTTTCCAGAAGATCCAAAGTCCATCCGGACATGGCCGACCGTGCCCAGCGCCGCATCCTCGGTCTCCTTCATCTGGGAATAGAAAAGGCCCGCCTCCTCATAGGAAGCGGGCCTGATGTGAATCGGTGTATTTACTTTTACATTCTGCTTCATGGTATTTGCCTCCGTATCCGTACAGAGATGGTAAATTTGCCAGTCAGGATGTCCCATCCTACCCAGAGTTACTCGCTGGAATGCGATGGAGATGTCATCATCGTTGTAAGATCCATGATGGAAATCCGATGTGTTGATAACATCTTCCTTAATATCTGCGGCAAATCTTTCATCAAGGCTGGAGAAATATGTCCCAAAAGTCTTGTGAAGATATTCTTTGATGTCACTCTCCAACTGTTCCGATAAAGAAATGGCCATTTGCTTCACCTCCTCATGCGGAACAATACCACAGCTCAGCGGAAATAGCTATGACCAAAAGGCGTCCTGCCGGAGAAGTGGAGATAGCCGACGACAGCAGCTCCCAGTGCTGCCAGAGATGCTACTGTGATCATGATTTTCTTCTTCATTTACATTCCTCCCAATCATCGGATCATGTCGTTCAGGTCATTTGCATATCAAATCCCGGCTCCGGTGACTCCATGATCTGTTCCAGGTGCCGCGGGTCTACGATGACCTCACTTTCGTTCCTGCCGGTGAACAGGGCCAGGATGTGTTCTTTCCGAATCTGCGCCTCATACACTGTTCCATCCTCACCGAAGCGGTGGGCGAACCAGTCTGCTGTTTTCCGATCCAGGGTCCAGGACAGCGCCCTGATATTTTTGGCGTTGTAGGGTGTAACCCCCCGATAGACCGTCACCGTATCCTCCAGCGCCTGGTGTGCGGCGCGCTCCTCCTCATCCATCAGGGACTCCGGAGAGACGGATCGGAACAAGGCCACCAGTTCTCGTTTGCTCACATTGCAGTCCTGATTGGGGCATTCCTCCTGGGTCCAGGCGGTGGATAAGAGCTGCCCCAGATCCTTCTCCGAGAGAGCGGAGGCGGCAAACTTGATAAAAGTCAGATAATAGGGCGGGTTGAGCAGTACGAAGATCTGATGGACATTTTCGGCGCTGTCGATCTGCTCGCCAACCTTTCTGCGCCACCTTGTGCAGTCATCCGAATTGTTGATCAGGTCGACCATGGAGAGGCTCCCATCCTCATTCCGAAGTGCGGAAATTCCAGAGGATGTGAAGGGGTGGCTGACGATTACCGGGGAGAGAACCGTTTCCTGAATCTGTACATCGAGGAGGGTGTGCGCCACCAGCTTTACGCGGAGCAGATCGGTTTCGCGGGGCATCAGGAAAGGCCTCCCATCTCCATCGCCTGGGTTTCCTCAGCGAAGGGGCTGCTGCATCGGCGGATCAAGCCAAACTCGGTTCGCCGGACTCCTTCCTCCGCCATAGTGTCCTCACCCAGCTTCTCAAAATCCATATACCCATCGATGGTATCGATCAGCTCGTCATCAGCACCAATGCGCCGAAGGGCGGTTTGCCCGTATTCGTAAGTGTCCTCCGTGATGCGCTCATAGTCGTCCAGATTTATGGCACAGCGGAGAGCCTCCTGCATAGTCCCCGGCTGTTCCACAGAAAGAACCGACAGGTATTTCATCAGCTCACCATCTTCACACTGCATCCCCTCAATGGCCCAAGCCAATTCGTTTGCATCTTCCACGCAGACCCCTGTAGTGGGAATGTGCTCGTCCATATAGGGAACGGAAAACGACACCTTGGTTACTGCTGCCTCTGCAAAACAATCGATTCCCAGTGTTCTTTTTACTCGCTCCAATTCTTCCTTCGTTGCCGGAAGGCAGATACTCACTTGCGCTTGGGAAGAGGAGAGGCCAAGCTGGATCTTCGATTTTTTCTCTCTGACAAGCTCATCATCCTGCTTGCGGAGCACATAGCCCGCATAGGTATAGGCGCCGCCATGCTCGGCATAGTATTCTGCGCCGATTTTTGCGAAGTCCAGATAGGGCCAGGCCGCTTCGGGGAATCTGGGGTCACCTTGAATCTGACCGGCAACAGCGACATATCGGCCAAGCGTCACATCCGAGTTTACATTAGGGATGAGAATGTAGTCCGACACCTGTTCCGCCACACGAATCATATCGTTCAGATCATTGATGCTGTTGCCATCCAAGGCGCCGGCATAGATGTTCCGTTCGCGGGAGTCCATTTTGGCAATGATGCTCGAAAGCTGATTCAGCTGTGCAAGCTGCGTTCTGGAATCAGGATCGAGTCCGCCGAGGTACGACGGCAGATTGGCGATCACGCTTTTGATCTCGACGATCTCTGTTTTTCCTGCTCTGCTGGCCTCATCAAGCTGGCTGGCCGCTTCTGTCATAGCGTCATGAGATGCGGGCAAATTGAGCGGGACAATGACAGGACTCCCACTTCGTTTCATGAAAAGTTGGATCATGTCATTCCTCCCATCTGAACCCCCTGTTCCCGCTGGCACTGATCCACCGGATCTTCTGCCATCAGTTCCTCCAGATCTACTGTGCCAACATAGGCGATGTAGCCTCGGTCGGTAAACACGCCCGACTGATAGTCCATGTGCTGCAGACCATACCGCTCGTAGTCATAAAACTCGTCCAGATTGGGGTCATACTCAAAATGGCCGGATCTCTGAATCATGTATTTCCCATATTCCTCGGGGGTATGAGCGCCGGGGGCGAATTCAAACAGATCCATGTTTTCCGCCAGACGGCGGATTTGGCTGGCGTTTTCCGGCTTGGCCATGCTTACTGCCGCCCCCAACTTCTTGCGGTCATGAATCGAAAACTTCTCCACAGCCAGCGCCAGCTCATTGAGTTCGTGGATGTTATCGCACCGGAAATCCAGTGCTACATCCACTTCCTCTGGGAATGAACTGTCAGCTATAAAGAGGCGCATATCCTTTGGGTCAGCAATGCCGGAACGCTGCATGGCGCGCTCAATTTGTCCTTTTGATGCAGGGAGATAGATCCAGGTCACATTCCTGCTGTTCTCCGGCTCCCACCGGGAGGATATCCCGACAGCAGTCATATCGGCCTCATAGTGGTAGCAGGGCAGATGTTTTCCATCATAGAGCTGTGAAAGCTGCATGCCGTTGTCATAGACCACTCCGTAGCGGGTGATAGTCCCATCATTGTCCTCAATCAACAGGACAGCGGTTTCCACTCCGTCCAGCTGTTTCAGTTCTTCCATGCTGGCACACCCGCCATGGATGTTCATGTAGTGATCACGGCCAACCTCTTTCAAATTTGTGAAGTCCGTGATCACCGTCGCCTGCTGGCAGCAGAAGGTCAGGTTGATGAGATCCTTCATGCTGGTGAGATTCAGCTTTTCAGCCATCGCCTGAAATTGCGAAAACTCGCCCACAGTAAAGCTGTCCAGCCGCTTTGCCAGATAGTCCAACTCATCAAGGTTGACCTTGGTGCATACCAGCCGATTCAGCACAGGCCAGGCACTGTCGAGCGAGTCCAAGCGGCAGTCGGCTTCAGAGGCATCGCCGATCTCCAGTGCCTCCAACAGCGCAACGCAGTGGTCGTATTGATTTCTGGGAATAGGAAGAGGAATCGTCGCAACACCATATTCCGGGTGGTCGGCGTTGCTCAGAACTGCTTCCATCATCACATTGCATCACCTTACTTTCCTTCAAAATTCAAAATCGCATCTCCGTACTTGGCCAGAAGCAGAGCGCAGACAATCAGGTGGAACGCCTCATCTGTGACCAATTCGGGGGATGCGAGATCGGCGAGAGTGATATTGCGGCTGCCGGTGGAGATGGCTTTGGCCGCCTGGTAAACACTGTACAGCTCCGGTTGGATGCCGGCGAGCTGGACAGATTGGAAGTCAAACCCACTGGCATCAAACTTCCAGATCATCCTGCGCCAGATGTCCCCATACGCCGTGAGAAGAAACAGTGCGGCCAGGTTACGGTTCGGCATTCGAAAACAGCGCGCACGCCAGTGCTGCCAACGCTCCCGATGACTATCTCTCAGGAAAAATCCAATGGAGCAGCCATTGAAACTCCTCTCTAAGCGGGCCTGAAGCTGCACTCCCGCTTCAGGGAAGAAGCAATCCCTGACAAACTCGTTGAGGTCAATCGCACCGGCCACGATCCGTTCATCCAGACAGACACACTGCTCCAAAGGGCAGGGATGATTGCGTCTGAAGTTCATGCAGTATGGGCACTCCATGTCATCTCTGCTATATTGGAAACCGGGATAGTATCGGCCATGGCCTCTGGGCTTGAAATAGGGCGGGGTCATCATCTGCTGTTCTATCTGGCACAGCGGTGTATCCCGCATGAAATAGCGTGTCATTGGCGGTGTGCTCCTTTCAGTAAAGCAAAAAAGCGCCGGAGTCTTATTTCTAAAACTCCGGCGCTTGAATATTACATGATCGGTTCCTGGTTGTAGGGTTCCATGGGGTGCTGCTCCTGCTCCCTTATGCGATCCAGAGCACCGGGAGCTGCAATGGCAATCTGCTCCTGAACGCCCCGGATGCACTTTTCCTGCTCGGCAGTCAAGTCAAAACCAGCGTCCAAGGTGTCAGAGCAGCACCGGTAGATTTCGATAAGCTGCTCCTGATTGAAGATCTGCTGTTTGGAAATGAGGCCGGCGCGGATGGCGAAGTCCTGCTTGGCACCTACATAGTTTTCCTGAAAGTAATTGCCCTGGTTGAGACCTGTGCGGTCGAAGCTCCAGTCCCATGTGACGAATTGGACGCCAAGCCGGGTGGGATGGGCAGCCAGCACGGCTCCATTGAAGTCAGCCAGCAGGCGGTAGTCACCGGTCAGGCTTTGGGCTTGCAGGGGCGGAGCCTGTTCCAGCAGCGTCATGTACTCCCGCACGGTGCAGGCCAGATCGGTGGCTCGCTCACAGGCCCGTTCCCGTTCCGGTGTCGCTACATCCTCCTGCCAGTAGCGAACGCTTCCGTCCGCTGTGATTCGGCAGAGAGGGAGACCATCCCACTCCACAGGAAGCAATTCGTCCTGTTCCGGCTGCGGGACAAAACCCTCACGGTGAAGAGCGGTACGAAGTTCTTGAAAAAACTGTTCTCGATTCATTTACTACCTCCTGACATTTAGTGCCCTTTTTGAAATTATCTGAAAACGAAAAAGGGCGCCAACCCATTGGCCCATCACGACCAACAAATCGACGCCCCAAACTTTGTGTATTCTATTGGTAGAAAAATAGCGCCCTTTTTGAAAGTTGCTGTTTCAAAAAGGGCGCCACATGGTTTCGGGTTTGCCAACCACTGAGAAGAGGGGGTTCGAATCCCACCAGTTAGGGGGAAACAGTGGTTGGCATCTATGGATTCATTCGTGAATTTCCGAGCGAAAAAAGCCCGGAAACGGTTGATGCCACTGGCTTTTCGCCAGTGGCATCTATACCGTTTTGATTTTATGGTACGGGTAGTGGGACTCGAACCCACACGGTTGCCCACTGGAACCTAAATCCAGCACGTCTGCCAATTCCGCCATACCCGCATATTATGTTTTCTCTGTATATTATCCAAAAGAGCGTACACTCAAAATGCACACTGCTTATTTGTTTGTATTACTATAATTTCAAAATATAAATTAATTTTCTATTAAAGACATATCTATTTTATTTTTCCAAAAGAATCCAATAACTTTGCCACGTAGCATATAATCTTCAAACAACAAACTGCTTCTGCATATTGAAGCATTCATTTGTCTCTTGTCATCACGAAAATCTAGAAGTTTTATTTACAAGATGTATACAATTTTTGGCCCACACCATAGAACACAGAATCTTGTTACGAAGTTATTGTATCAGCTTACCAAAAGAAAATCAAGTCACTGCACTCGCCTATATATGTAAAAGTGTAGAAATACAATATCTTGTAGAGTAAAATAAAAAGATAAATAATAAATTTTATCGGTTATAATTGAAGTTGCGATATGCTAGCACAACGAAAGAAATCATATCCATCATGGGCAAAAGTATAACGCAGAACATAGCGTATCGGTAAACCTCTATGAGACATAAGAGAAATATAGCGTCAGCTATACTAGTCAAAATTACGGCAAGAGTCAGGCATACAACTATTTTTGAAAAGCTCGCATGACGAAGTTGTTATATTACACTGTTGCTGGATATCTTCTGCTCATCAGATCTGCAGCACTCTCTCATCGCCGACAGAAATGCCATTATCACACTGCAGAGCACCATTCAGTTTTCGATATTCCATATTTTGAATTTTCTGTATATATTTTCTTAACCTTATCGGCCAGCTATTCAATTTTTGCGGTTCAATCTTTCAGAAACTCATTTATAATAGTAGACGGAACACCCATATAAGATTAATTCATCCTTTGCTATTATTGAACTCTAATTATATAATATAAAGCTCCCCCCATAATTAACAGTGTTTATTTCACTGTCTTTCATAGAGGGAGCATATCACCTTACAAACAACAAGCGCTTTTTGTTATTCCAATCAATTTTTTTAAGAAATCTCATCTAATCATAGGAGTCTACTTCAGTTTTCATGTGTCTCCATTCGTTTCTTACACTTTGTGGTATATCATAGAACTATAATTGTGCAAATTCCGCCTCAATCTGCTCATTGTAAGCATCATAGGAGGACCACTCTTCCTGATATGCTCTGTGTTCCTCAAACAAATGTCGCAGAATTTCCATGGAGGAGGCTGTCATATTCGCACACTCCGCTTCAATTCGCTTTCTGACGGAACGATTGCTGAGTAAAGTAATTGCTCCGTATCCCGCGCTCACAAGCGTCAAAAGAAGCAACGCAAAACTTGTGAAGAAAGAGCCGATCGCCGCCGCCGCTGCCACGCCGAAACCAACATATGCCGGCCAGTTTTTGATCCCAACAAGCTTGGCGGCACGTTTTTCCTCGTAAAATTGGCGCAGCTTATTTTCCTCACCCGAAGGATCGGAAAAATTGACTTTCGTGGAGTATTCCTCGATAGTTATGGGGAGCTGTGTGGTGTTGATGGCGCGATAAGCGGCAGTATGCGCTAAGACGGCCTTGTACTGAATATCCTTAGTGAGAGAGAACATGTTCAGGCGGCTTTGACCGTTGACTTCCTCCGGGTTTCCGGAAAAAACCCAGGTAATCATCTCGGCAATTAGGTTGAGCTCCGATTCATCATGAGTCTGTTCAGCCTCAAATGCCGCCTTCGCCTGCTCCACCTCTCCCTGATAGCGGATGACGAGTTCGTTGTAGCGAATTTCATCGTAGACTTCCTGCTCCGACGGGTTCGCCTGAGCAATCAGCTCATCGACAAAGTTTTTAATAAAAGCGTTGCGCTCTGCAGGCCCCACGTGAATCACAGATTTCAGGAAGGTGAGAATTTCCACATTTCCCTTCGCCTTGTTCATTGCGGTGGCAAGGGAAGAGAAATCCGTGCAATGCTTTTGAAGCAGAGGGTACGCGAGAGTTTCACGCCCATCCATGCGATCATAATATGTCTGCACACGCTGCACCATTTCCGCTTCATCATACCCTTCGGCGTGCAGATTTGCCTCAATGACATCCCGAATAAAGCGGTTGATTTTTTCACGCGTATGGCTGCTTAGCTCTTCACTCTGATTGACAGTTTTGCCCACCAGAGCAAACAATACCAAGAAGGTCCGTTGGTCCGACCCCTTCAGGGGGCATTCCTGATAGGTGAGGAACCATTTCAAAGCCGCGTCGTCGCGCTGCATGCGCAAATTGAAGAGCATGAAAAAAACGGCGCTGTTCTTTTTATCCATCTCGAGAGCAATCTGAATGGCTCTTTCCGCCAGCGGTCTGTCGTCGTTCTTCCAAGCCATCACGGCAATCAATACGCAGGTAAGCCAATAGTCCGGCGTTTTGAGTTGTTGGGCCTCCACCGACTTGTAAATCACAGCATCGCTGACCATATGAACATCGAGATTATCCATCATACCCTGCACGAGCTTGCGCACAGTGCGGTAGTTGGCAAAATCATAATATTTTTTATTGTTGCATTCCCGAATTTTTTTGTTGGCAAGTTCCATCTGTTTGAATTTGACATACATTTTGTCAATTTCAGCCTGCATTTCAATCGAGGAAAGCTCTCTGCTGTGGCTGCCCTCAAGCTTCTGGTGGCTGTTGTTCAGTGTGTCGCAGATGGTACGGTTGCACTGCTCCAACGCTTGATAACCGGAGAGCACTCCGCTTGCGATCTCGTTCAGCTCTTGACGGAGCTCTCTGTTAATCGCGCGCTGCCTATTTAGTTCAGCCTCCAGTGACGATATACTCATGTGATCATTCCTCCTCGGTTTCCGAAGCGTTCACTGCCCGCTCCGCCCCCCAAGCACGCAGCTGCTCGAGCGTCTCAGGATAGGTTTTGGAATAGGGGATCATCTGAAAAAAACGCGTTGTCAAGGCTGAAACCGATACGTCGGTTTCATGGGATAGAAGCAGGTCCTCTGCCAGATTTTTCACCGCGTATTCAATGTCAGCGTAGGTAAAGCCGCAGGTGGCTTCGACAAGCCGCTCCATCTCTTTTTCGTGTGGATACCAATGGAGTGATCGCTCACAATATTGCCGTAGCGTTGCTTTGCGTTCCGCGGCGTTTGGCAAATCGACAAAGAAAATTTCTGAAAATCTTCCTTTGCGGAACAACTCAGAGGGTAGAGCTTGTACGTCGTTGGCCGTTGCCACAAGGAATACACGGCTTTCCGACTCCTGCAGCCAGAACAGGAACTGTCCGAGCACACGGCGGCCCACGTCATTGCCTCCGTCAGAAACAGACAAGGCTTTTTCAATTTCATCAATCCATACCACGCAGGGAGATACGTTGTCCAGAAAGGCCAGCGCTTCCTTCATCTTTTTTTCGCTTTCGCCCACATATTTATCATATATCGTTCCAAGGTCGAAGCGAAACAGCGGCAGCTCCCATTCTCGGGCCACCATTCTGGCCGACAGCGATTTTCCGCAGCCTGGAACCCCCACCAGAAGAATACCGCGAGGCGTTTGCAGATCGTATCGATGAAGCTGCTCAGAAGGAGAAAAGAAGATTTTCTGCTTTGCGTGTAGCCACATCTTTAAGTGTTCCAGTCCGGCTACCGGCAGATCAGCAGGCACCTGAACCGCCTGGATGCTTGGCACAACCGCATATAATCTGCTCTTCTGATTGACAAGTTCGGCGAGATCTTCCTTTTGCAGCCCAGCATGCTCAATCAGCACAGAGGAAAGGATATTATCAATCTGCGTTTCACTGAAGCCCTGCAGCAAGGCCGCAGCACGCAGGATCTCATTCTCGCCCCACCGAATCGGATAGCGTCTGCCATACATGGCAACAAAAGATTCAATTTGTCCCTTGCGTTCCTCCGCATTCGGATGATCCAACCGTACCATCATGCCGAATTCTGCCAGACGCCCCCACACAGGATCGGGAGAGATCAGAATCAGGGTGCAGCTTGACTCTTGAGCAAGATAGACGAGATTGAGCACTTCACGGGCATAGGTGGTATCATCACCCAGCCTGCGGCAATCTCCCAGTGCAAAAATCGCACCTTTCTTATGTTTAAATTCGTTCTGAATGTAGGAAAGCGGATCACGGTCCACATTCATCGATATGCCGCTGCGGGTCAGGCTGGTCACCTGCCTAGCATCCGTATAATAGGAAATGTCGGCCGAGATCTCCTGCGCAACTCTGCGCAGAAGCTTTTCCGCCCGCCCCCGTTCCGCCGTATCAAAGATAATGAGCGGTACACGCGCAAGCAGATAGGTTTTGATCTCTTTTTGCGTCTGCACAAAATTGCTCATTCGGTATACATTCCTTTCCTGTTCCAGGCGCCGCGCAGCTGCATCAAACGGTCCGCGAGATCCTCCAAATCCGCATTGCGGGACTCATCCGCTTGAAAGCGGAATTCTGAAACAAGCTTGCGCCAGAATCGATCGATCTGATCCGCATAGCCTTCTCGGATTTGCCGGCGGCAATCCTCCGGCAGATCAAGATTTTCAAAGAAAAACAGTTCCGAAAGATTGTGGCAAAAGCGAATTGCTTCCAACTCCACCCCGTCCGGATCGTGGTCCTCCAGAAGTGCATCTACCCGGGAAAGAAACCGGGCAATCCTCCACCGAATGGTTTCCTGAAGCAGCTCGTCCAGGCGCTGGAGGAACATATCGAGCATACGCGGGACGAAACAAACCGATCCACTCGACAGCGTACGCAGAACCGTGTGATTTTCCGGATGTTCCCGAATAAAACGAAAGCAGTCGAGCCATTCCTGATAGGTGGCAGGAGCTGTCTGAAACTCCCGCTCCGAAATATAGTCCGCCATCATTTTAAAAAGCTATACGGAGGTTCCAAACTCCAGGCAGGGAGTTTTTTGTTCATCTCCTTAAGTCTTTCATTGCTTGCACTGGCACCAGCCTGTGCTGGAGCGCTGAAATTCTGGCGGATCCTCTGTTCCATCATTTCCTCAAAATCCTGATTTTGCATTTCTTTTTGCTCGTTGCTCATTTGAAAACCCTCCCGTATCGATTAGATAAATTCCACCTGATTGATAAGAAGCTCCTTCTGCTGACGCTTTTCAGTGTAATACCGGTCGAATTCCGCGATTTCCGCCATGCACGCATCGAGATTAGCCAGAGCCGTGTTTACGCGTTTGGGATATTCCTTGATCGCCTTGAAGCAGCGCCAGCCCAGAATCCCCGCCGCAACCAAAGTTACAATCAGAGAAAAGATCGTCACAAATGCCATACCGGCGGAGAGTACCACCAGAAGGGCCAGTGCCATATTGGGGGTATTGATAAACATATTGTGGAATTTGTTGGCTTCAAAGTAATTTTTCATGCTCTCGGCCTGCTCCGCCTGATCGGCGCCGTTGCTCACACCAGACCAGGCGTCGATTTGCAGCTGGAAGTTCACCGGCTTTGCCTGATGCAAATTCGTGTCCCAGCGCACCAGCGCGTCAAGAAACCATTTTTTTGTATTTTGGAAACCGAATTTACGCACCTGCGGATTAGTTTCCTCGTTGCCGTCAAAGATGGCCCAGCGCATCATTTGCTTGCCGATGTTGAAGCTTTCGCTCTGCAGCTGCTGCAGCTGTTCATACTGAGCCTCCGCTTTGTCCGTGTCACCTTCATTCTCCACAACAAACCGATAGTAGGCCTGCTGGTTTTTCAGGGTGAGTTCCTCCTCATCGTAACGAGAAATCAGGCTCATCAGAACAGAATCGACACGCGCTTTGTAATTTTCGTCGTTCTGTTCCTGCGTTTCAACGTCAAGTTCCTTCACCAGAGCCAGAAGCGTGTCGTATTTGGAAACCTCCTCATAGCTCCGACGGATTTGATCGTGGTTTGCGCAGAATTTGGTTACCGCTTCACCGCTGTATTTCACAGGGCTTTTAAGGTTGTGGATATATGTTACATACTCGTTCACCAATGCTTCGCACGATTCCGCATCCTCGTTGAGAATCCGCATCCATTCATCGATCAGATCGAGAACGGAATGTTCCAGCTCCTTGTCCCGGCCGAAAATACCGTTGAGAAAGGCTTCCAGCAAGACGGCTGTTTCCTGGTGCAGCATGGACGGATCCAGTACCTTGAGATATTCGCAGAACCATGCCTTGGCCGGCGCCATACGCTCAAAACGCAGGTTCATCAGGCAGAAGAACAGCGTAGTCTTAATGGCGTCCCGCCGCCCGGATTCCGCCAGGGCGTTGCGGGCAACCTCAGGATAGTCGTTCACCCAAGCGGTGATGGCGATCAGGGCGTAGGAAAGCCAGTAGCGGGAGCTGGTGATCCACATTTCCTCGCTCAATTCCTGAATAGTACTGTTGCGCACCAGATTGATATCGAAATCCCGCACAATCCCCATGACGGTTTTACGGATGTTTTCGTGGTTGGAAAACTGCTCTTTGATGATTTGATCGATCCGAATGACATTCTCGTGAGCAAGCTGGGTTTCCTCGCCGTGCATCATGTCTTGCTTGAACTTGAGGATCCCTTCATGGATCTCCGTCGTCGCGCTGTCCACTTGGACGCTTGACTGATAGACATTTTTGATCGGCGTGTTGACTCTGCCCTGGAATGAATTGATGGATTCATTCAAGCGGGATATTGCACTGCTTGCGTCAGACATGATAGAAATCCCTCCCTGTTAAAATTGCTCAAGCGCCTGCTGCACATCGGCCGCATGTTCGTCCGCTTCGTGAAAAAGTCTTCGCCACGAAGCCATCTCTTCCAAAGCCTGCCGCAGTTTGAGCAGACCCAATCGCTTTCTCTCCTCGAGCTGGCGGCCGACCTCAACAAAGCGCCGCCATAGCACAAAGCCGCCAACAATCCCGCCAAGAACTCCGATGGTCAGCGTCACAGGATTGAATGAAAACGCCGTGAAAACCAGAAAAAGCAGGCTGACAATACACACAATGGAAAAGATTTGAATGTATTTGTCCTTGAAGGCTTCTTTCATCCGGTTCTTCGTGTAATGCGTGGAAAGCTTTGCGCTCTGTGTCTCGTACTCCTCCTCGCCGCATTCGAGTGGACATCCGTCAATCTCCAGATGAATACGCTCCGGTTCCTGCTTCCGGTACTCTTCCGCAAAGCGAGTGAAGCCTCGTGCAATGGCCGCTTTCATCAAAGAAACCGCAAAACGTTTGATGGTGAGGTTTGTGATGGAGGGATCCTCTGAAAAGGCCCAGTCAAAAAGGAAATCGGCAAGCGAACGCTTTTTGTCCAGATCGGCGTATTGGAGCTTGTATTTTTCATCCGCGGCCGCCAAATCGCCCTTGGCCTCGATAATTGCCTCATTTCGCTTCTGTTCCTTGATCACCTTCCATTCCTCATCGTCATAGGCGTTGATCAAGTCGTAAAGCACATTTTCCACGCGTTGGGAGTGATCTTCGCTGTATTCTTCCTCGCGGTGTGCAAGTTCCGTGTACTCCTGCGCCAGTAAGGAGTTACACTCAGCGCGGCCAAGCAATCGTTTCAGCTCATCGTACTCTTTGCATATTTCCTTGAGTACAGGGAACTCCTGCTCCGTCACATGCAGGTAAGCATCTGCATAAGCTTTGGTGCGCGTCGAAAAACGGTTTGCGAAGTCGACGGTCACGGCGTCTACCTGCGCGAGGGCTTTCTGGAAGTTTTCCGAGACATAGGATTCAAATTCCGGATCCATGCCGAACAGACCCGCCAGATACGCCTGCAGCAGATACTGGTATTCACTGCCAAGGCTTGTCAGGTTGATTTTATCCAAGTAATCCAGATACCAGTCCTTGGCGGTGTCCAGGCGGTCAAATCGCAGGTTGATCAGCAGGAAGAACACGTCGGATCGGCACAGATCGAGCGAACGCGCTTTGTCCAGAGCCCGTTTTGCCGCGTCTTTTTCGTTGCTTGCCCACAGCATCACAGCCGCAATCGCGTAGGCCAACCAGTATTCGGTGTTCTGGAGATAAATTTTTTCTACTTCCTTGCGCAGTGTTTCGCTGGAGACAATGGCATTGTCCAGCCCGATGACATAGCCAAGCGTGATACGGCGCAGCTTGTGGTAGTGAGAAAACTTTGTGTAGTATTCATCGGTGCACTGGGTCAGGTTTTTGGATGCTGTGGATAAATTCTTGAACAAAAAATACCGATGGGTCAGGTCTGCCAGCTCATTTTTCACGACGGTGACATTTTCATTCAGAACAACGGTTTGCTTGCCCAGCGCGCTGATATCCTGCACGACAACCTGCGCCAGACTATCAACATTATCCGTAAGGTTCCGCACGTTATGAATGGCTGCCTCCAGCTCCTCCCGGAGCATGTTGTTTTCCTCAATGCAGCGGTTGATTTGCCGTATAAGTTCTTCTTCCCGCTGTCTCTCGTCATTGTCTGCCACTCCTGCACTTCCTTTCCTGTTTTTGTTTTGCCGCCGGAAGCGTCAAAGCCGACTTAGCTCCCGGTAAAACACACGGTAGGTTGGTGGAACCAGTTCAAGCATCTGATCGAAATATGCCTGATAAGTCTGTGCGTCAAGCTGTTCTGTTTTGGCATACTGATCTCGCACGCGATCCAACTTCTCATACAGTGCGCCAAACTGTTCCCGGGAAAACTTTGGTTTGTCCGGATAAGCAATAGAATACAAAGAACCCTCTGGCTGTGAGGAAAAGTCCCGGTTGACGCATGAAAACCGGTTCACAATCTCACCGCTGATGAGATCCGTCAGAAGCCAGCTTGACGGTCGCGGAAGTTTGCCCTCGTCCAGATTCCGCTTCTGGTACAGATATACGAAGAAAGCCAAATAGAGTTTTCCGTCTTCCCTGCGAAGTACCGGATTGGAAATCCCGTGGGGAAGCTTTTTCCCCTGAAGCGCTTGTGCCGATACCGTCTGAAAGATGCGAATGGATGAGGAAAAGGATGCTTCCTGGCTTTTGGGCAGCTCATGGGGAGGAAGCTCTCCCTCCAGATTCAGGTACGCAAACGCTTTCCGGTATTTTTCAAGACGTTCTCTGTCCCGGTCCGTCGGGTTCGGCAGACGGCTCAGATCCATGTTGTGCGTGAGATCGGCCAGCTTGACGGCCCGCGCGATTGGATCGGTGCGCACGCGCCGGATGTAGTCGTAATAGTCCATCTCCCGCGGCTTTGTGAGGATGCGTACCGCCTGGACAATCCGCGGCGTGAAGCCCTCTTTCAGCAGCAGCTCCGGTGTTACCGCAGTGTCCTCACACAGATCATGCAGCCAGGCTGTGATTTTCTGTTCCAGATCGTCGAGCATGGCGGCGACGGCGCGGGGATGCTCCACATAAGGAGCCCCCGCCTTGTCGAACTGTCCGGCATGATATTTTTCCGCCAGTGCCTCCGCTTTCGGGAGAAGCCGAGCGAGAACGGCACTCTTACGGATTACCAGCTCCTGTGCCTCCTGCTCGGATACCTCCTCATATTTTCCATAAAGCGAAGAATCCGGGTTCATGTAAGCCATCATCACGGTTGTGCGCACCCAACGGCAAATGCCGAAGGAATAGGAATAATGCTTGCGCCCTTCCGCGCGGATAATATCCCCATTGCGAATGGGATCGGTCAGTTTGTAAAAGATCATCTGTTTTTAACCTCCGATATGTTCCGCGGCACCGCAATCTGGCGGCTCAGGGCGAACATTTGATTCTGCAAAACAATTGCCTCGTCGCTGTCTTCCGGAAGCTTGCGCCATTCCTCGTACAGCTTGTGCATGGGACCGTTTTTGATCTCGTAGCTTTCCGGGGTATGGAATTGCACCTCAAGCTTCTGGTGACTGGGCGAGATCAGCTTAACGTTGATCCCATTGTAGGGATTTGAAGTGTCCGACCACGTGTTTTTAACTTGAACAACCTCGTAGCCCTTCTGCTCATACAGCGCCAGACTGTCGTTGACTCCCTGTGTGAGTGTCTCCGGCGGGAAAGTCTGTGTATACCGCAGAATATCGCTCACTTCGTGGATGTCCATGGGATCGCCGCGCTCATGCAGCTTTTCCTCAAGGGAATCCGGTAATTTCACCCGGTGTTCAAGTCCGACCGCCTGTCCTCCGGAGGTCTCCGCAATCCGGCAGATATCCTGTGTGATGGCTGGTTCATCGCGCAGAGCCTGAAAATAAACAGCCTGCTCATCGGGATCCAGCTTTTCTATTGCCGCCTGATTGCGGGCGAGATCCTCTGCATCCATACCCGCAAAGAATTCGCTGCTTTCCTGCAGCACCGGTATTTTTTCGCCGGACGGCTCCACATCTGCCGGGAATTCCCCGGTTTCGGCTGTAGCGGTCTCCTGTGTTCCTTCCGACATTTCCCTTTGCGCAACCACGCAAGTCGGGTCCGTCAGGTGCAGGTTCTCGTCTCCGTAGCACATGCGCTGGTAGGTCTCGGCGTCTACATACGAGACACCGCCGCCGGAGTCGATCACCTCAAAACCGGTGATGCTTCCATCCTCTCCACGTTCCGCTTTGGTGACGGTAATCCAGTGGTCAGTCGCCCGAGATATGGAAGGCGTGCCCATTGCATCGTCAACATTCTCATCCCACAAAGTGCGGGAATCGACCGCCGCGGTTACAATGCAGCCTTCCTCCAGTTTCTGTGCGACCTCCTCCATCGAGAGAACGTCATCAAACTCATAGGTATCAACCTGAATGTTTTCACCGCTCAGCTTGCCCATGTGCTCATAGAGCTGTACAAATTCTTCTGTTGTCGTACTTCCGCAATCCTCCAAATTATTGGAATCATGGAAGCAGAGATTCTCGTTCACCGCCTGTGTAAGCACATCGTTTTCTGAAAAACGGTTTTCTCCCAGCAGTTGGTTCAAACCATTTGCGACAGAAGTCGGGCCGCAGGTTCCTTCAAACCCAAAGTCGTTGTAGCCCTGTTTGTAAAATCCTTCGGCGTTCTGGGAAACTTCATCGGTCAGCCTTTCCTGTGAATCAACAAGGGGAGAGACTGGTTCTTTGGTGTCCGTGCTCTGCAGCTCGAGCGTTTCTGTCTGGGGGCTCACGTCTGTGCTCTGCGGCTCGAGTGTTTCCGTCTGGGGGCTCACGTCCGTGCTCTGCGGCTCGAGTGTTTCCGTCTGGGGGCTCACGTTTGTGCTCTGCGGCTCGAGTGTTTCCGTCTGGGGGCTCACGTCTGTGCTCTGCGGCTCGAGTGTTTCGTATGCAGAAAGCTCTTGTCCCTCGTCGCTGGATGCAAGTATGGCGTCGATGCGATTCTCGTACGGAGTCACGGGAATGCGCATATCGGGATCCACCTTATATGCTTCGTTGATTCGCTGCCATTCGGGATCTTGGCTGTAGGTGGGATAATCCATCTGACTGTAATTATGTTCCGCCATGTAGAGAGACATCTGATCCGCTGCCGTGGGAGGAATTTCTTGTTCCTGCAGCAGCTGATTGTTGAGTCGCTGCCACTCGGGATCCTGACAATAGGTGGAGAAATCTTCCCGGCCATAATTGTGTCTGCTGAGATATTCTGTCATCTGGTCTCTTGCGGAAAGAAGCGAACCTCCCGTCGGGCTGGGACTATTGGGGCCTGACGGGGGTCCTGGCGGGGGGCCTGGCGGGGGGCCTGACGGCATTCCCGGATCGCTGGGGATGCCGGATTCTCCGGGAACAGTGGGGAGTCCAGAAAGTTCAGTAATTTCAGAGGATGAGGATGTCTCTGCTACCACTCCGGAGGTATCTGTGACATCGGGGTGCTCCTGTGCCATCTCATTGGGAATTGATACTTCCGGAGTCAATGGTAGGGGAGCAAAACCTTCCGGTTCCACTTCCTGAGTTGCAACAGTATCTTCGATTTCAGAACCCAAGACCTCATCAGTTTCCTGTACCTCATCTGTAGTGTCCTGAGTTTCTTGCTCATTTGTACTTTCAGACTGTATATCCCAGGAATCCTCCAGGGTATCGTCTTCATACAGCTCCTCCATCATTTCCTGTTCTCCAGGAAGTGGGAAATCTGCTTCTTCGTCCTGCGGGATCTCCTCGGTCTCCGAAACACCTTCAGCCTCCGGGATCTCTTCAGTCTCCGGAATCTCTTCAGCCTCCGGAATCTCTTCAGCTTCCGGAATCTCCTCAGCCTCCGAGATCTCTTCAGCCTCCGAGATCTCTTCAGCCTCCGGAATCTCCTCAGCCTCCGGAATCTCCTCAGCCTCCGGGATCTCTTCAGCTTCCGGAATTTCTTCAGCCTCCGAAATATCTTCAGCCTCCGGAATCTCTTCGGCTTCCGAAACACCTTCAGCCTCCGGTATCTCTTCAGCTTCCGGAATTTCTTCAGCCTCCGGTATCTCCTCGGCTTCCGGAATCTCCTCAGTCTCCGAGATCTCTTCAGCCTCCGGAATCTCCTCGGCTTCCGGAATCTCCTCAGTCTCCGGGATCTCTTCAGCCTCCGGTATCTCTTCAGCTTCCGGAATTTCTTCAGCCTCCGGTATCTCTTCAGCCTCCGGTATCTCTTCAGCCTCCGGTATCTCTTCAGCCTCCGGAATTTCTTCAGCTTCCGGAATTTCTTCAGCCTCCGGAATCTCTTCAGCCTCCGGAATTTCTTCAGCCTCCGGAATCTCTTCAGCCTCCGGAATTTCTTCAGTCTCCGGAATCTCTTCAGCCTCCGGAATCTCTTCAGCCTCCGGAATCCCAGGTGCTTCATCCATCACAGCGGCAATATCCAGATCGTCCTCCTCTGTGAACGTTTCCGGATCGGAAAATTCCTCGATCTCCGCCTCTGGAATCTCGTCCATCCATGAGCCTACATCATCCAGCTCCGCTCCTGTGTCGTCACTGATATCCAGTCCCGTTACATTGTCCATTCCCTCGTCAAAGCCGCCATACTCTTCGTCCACCTCTGCACCTCCTCCCGTTTTTCCGTTAGGATTGTTTTAGGAAACGAGGATGTTTGAGCACCACATCGTACTCTTCGCGCCGGAGACCAAAATTTTTCGCAAGTAACGCTTTACGCAGAAATTTAATTTTTACGCAGTTACGCAATGCAAGCGAGGGCGAAATGCCTGGCAGCTTGCTGAGCTCAGCGTCAATCTTCGGATCGAGCTGTACCAGAAGCTGCACAAAACTTTTTTTATCCGTGATTTCATACAAAAGCTGATTAATCAATCTAATGGCGATGAAATCCGCGTCTGTGCGCATGGCTATATTGCATTGGCCACCGCAGTCCGTATTGCAGGCGCACTCCCGGTACGGCACAAGAAGTTCCTCATGATTTTTCCAGTAGGTGACATGGGAAGCAACTTCCGCGTCGCTGATCACGGGGCGAATCTTCGCTTTTTCTCCAACATGATAGGTCATAATGTGAAGAGGAGAATAGACACGGCCATAGTGCAGCATGGCTTCGCCCACGCCGAGACGTCCCAGAAGGTCGTAGTCTGCTTGCTCCATATTGGTGGCCGTACTGATGGCGTCCTTATTTTCCTTCTCCACCAGCTTGAAGATCACCTTGACATTTGTGTTCGCGACGATGCTGCGTCCCACCTTTGTGGGAGACTGGTCCGCGATGATAATCCCGGTGCCATAGGAGCGGATTTCGGCAATCATATCCTCGAGCGCTTCTATCGTGCTGCCCTGAGAATCGGCCGCACCTTCTTGCACAGCACCGCCGCGCCCACCCAAAAGAACATGAGCTTCGTCGATCAGCAGTATATTTTTGAGTTTTCCGTCGCCGGAAACATTGTTTTTGGTATAGACACAAATTTGGATGAGCAGCAACGCCATAATCAGTGACTTCTGTTCTTTGTTGTTGATGGCATTGAGTTCAATTACGGTGGGAGTGCGCAGCAAATCCTCCAGCGGGATGGAATGAATCGTATCGTAAATATTGGGATTCTGCTCAATCAGGCTGACAAGACGGACAACACCGGCGCTCTCCATGTTGGCGCGCACTTCTCCCTTATAGTCCATATTGCGGATTCTGCGGCGAAACACCTTGATAAACTCATACAGTCCGAAAACCTGCACATTCGGATCGTCGGTTGTACTGTTGAGATGCCAGCCATATTCATTGTAGCATTCATTCACCGCCGCCAGAAAAATGTCCGGCAGAGGATCCGGCATGGAGAAAGCCGCCTTGAAGGCGCTCATCAGGCTCGGAATAAACGTTTCCACCGTAACGCCGCGAGGAGGCAAGAACGGGTTCACGATATAGGGCGACACCTCGTTTTTACCGGGAGTGAATACCTGCAGCTCGTCAATGGCGTCAAGCAGGGAGCGGTATTCGCTCTTTGTCGGCTCGATAGCCAGAAACGGAATCTGGAAGTCACGCCAGAATTGCAGCAGCATTCCGAGGGAGAAATTTGTCTTGCCGGAGCCCGGCATTCCCACGATGAGGCCATGCTTGGTAAAATCGTTCAGCGGTACGCCCGCATGCGCAGCGTCCCCTTCCTGGGTGCGGCTGGCGTTGAGGATGCGCCCCAGTTTGAAGTTTCCCTCGCTGATGATGCTTTGGTTCAGCTTTTCGCGGTTGCTGGAAAGTTTTTTGCTTTCCAGACCGATAGTGTGGCCATCGTCAATAGGAAGCTTGAAAATGCCGCTGAGCTCACGCGCGGTCATCAAATATTTCAGGCGGAGAAAATAAAGCGGAGCAATCGGAAGATCCCAGAACACGCGATCGCGCTGCTGGAAAACAAGAAGATTGCTGATCGCCCAAGGCTGTTGTTCCAGCTTTTTGTGAGGAGCTAATCCGCAGCCTGTGAGATCCACCGTCTCAAAGGCGCTGCCGGCTGCGCTCCCCTCCTCACCAATGGCATCGATTACCTTGTTCGCAATGCTCAATGCGCTGTTCGGTTGAGCATAGATCAAAAAATTATAATAGAAAAGAGGTTCTTTCTCGGAAGCAAGAAGAGAATCGTAGGCATCGGCGATCGCCTGAATATTGGCGTCTGCCTGAATGCCCTGACAGAACCGCATATTGCTGATGTACATACTCATGTAACGGCGGGATTCTTCAATTCCCATGATTTCCTCCGCCGTGTATACGGTGGGGATCAGCTGCAGGGAAACCGCACTGTTTGGTCTCTGAGTCAGCATATTGGTGAGATCCGCAATATTCAGATCTTCGGAAGGTCTCACGAGATCGTTGTAATACAGGCAGGAATTCGGCATGAGGACATGTTGTGCGTATCGTTCCTTCCGGGAAATGGCCAAAACGGCGCTGCTGTCTACCGATTCAAGCTGGTTGGAAAAAGAGGCCAGATCCTCCTCCCCCAGCACACGAAGGGAAAAGTTTTTTCCTTCCAGTTCGTTGACCAGGTTCTGTTGTGTTTCCTCCAGTGCGCTCTGCAGTTCCAGAGCGGAGGTTCCCATTTGCCGCAGCAGGACGTATTGTCGCACCTGTGCTGCATACGTTTGATTTTTTACCGGAATACTCTGCCACAGGATCTCAAGGGATGCCTGATTGGCCGGGGAGCGGCGGTAAAAGCCTGTGATCAGTTGCACAAACAGCACCTGGTTCAGATGACAGGCACGATCCAGTTCTTTATGCAGCAGCTCATAATAGGGGATCGCCGTTACCTCACATACCGCGAGGCCAACAGCTTTTCCTCCGTTTATTCTCGAAATATGTACCATGCGTAATTTCCCCTCTGTTTCGATGGTCCCATCTTGATTAAAACATGGAAAACAGATGTTTATCGTCGCAGAGCTGTTCTGTCAGCGGTGTGAGAGCAGCTCTGTTCTCTTTTACATATTTTTTGATCCGCACCATGCTGCCGTCTACCTGCATATCCGCTGTAAGCTTGGCTGAGGAAGACATGTTTTGCAGGAGGGCAGAAGCGGTTTCATAGGAATCCGTGGTGGTGAGCAGGTACGCCTGCATCAAATTACAGGAAATATGGTGTGCCAGATGTACAATCTGACAGGCGCTTGTTCCAAAAGGTGCGGTCTGCCGTTGTGCGAGCACAACCGCATTTTGTGCCTTCGCCGCTGATTCCTTAGCGCAATATAGCACAAAATTGGATAACGCGCGCTCTGAGATGGAAGACGTTTTTTCAAACAGGTAGGCAAAGAGCGCTTCATTGTATGATTGACAGCAGCGCTCCAGGTAAACGCTCAGTGCATCTGCCCGTACCGTGCTGCCGTTTTTCTCCAAATCCCGCAGAAGCTCCACTTTTTTGTCCGGGCTTACCCCGTCCCGGCAGATCAATTCGTTGAGATCGCCGGAATCAAGCGTAAGACCCGCGTCGATCAAGGTTTGTGTGACTTCCCGGCGCACCTCCGGTTCATCCGGGGAGTTGCGGATATATTTCCCAAGCATGCCGTGGAAAAAGGAAGGCTGCATTTTTTTCAGGGAAAAGAGCAGAGAAAGGATATCCGCCTTTTGGGGGCCGTCAAGCGTGCAGGTAAGAAGATAACGTTCCAGAGTGGCGGGAGATATCATCTCCAACCCAGAGAGGAGCGGTTGGAGAAGCTTTCTGCGATCCTCTGGCGAATCGGCGCCTTCGCATAGATAATGGGTGGCAGCCGTTTCCACAGCTTTGTTGTCAAAGCGAAGCTGCTGCAATGCATTCCACACAGTAAGCCGGTCCTTTGCGCTTTTCTGCGTATCGGCAAACAAAGTTTCCAGCCGCCTGGCGTTAAGCACGGCAAACTGCTCGGAAGCCGCCACCTTGTTCAGGATCAAAACCGCTTTGTCCGCCTTTTCCTCCAGCGCATAGTCCAGCAGCTCATACAATTCGCTGTCATACAGCTGTCCGGTGCAGACAGCGTCAAGTACCGCAGCGGTATCCTCCGGTTCCGTTTGCGAGAGCACATGCGTGAGAATTGCTTCCATATCTGGTGTGGCGCCTGTTCCACAGCTCGCGATGACGATTGCTGCCTTTGTGCCGCAGCTGTCGCTCCCGGAGAGATATGCCTGCAGGTGACGCTGATCCTGATCGGTATAAGCGCCAGCCTCAAACAGTTGTTTTGCCATTTGCGCTTTTCCGGGAATATCGGGAGCCTTGTCGAGCACAATGTCAAGTGCGCTGTGCGTGTCAAGATTGGCGGTGTTTGAGGCAATCGCTTGGGCCAACTCCATGTTTTTCTGTTTGAGCGAGAATGTCAGGAGATCCTTGTTGCATTCTTTGGAATAGACCTTTGCCGGTTCAATCATAGAGGCAAAGTATTGCGCCCGCCCGCTGTCTCCCAGTGTGTCAAACACAAGAGTAAGCAGGGCAAAGGCGTCCGAAGCAGAATCCGCCCCGGCGAGGAATTCGTACATGGCTTCCTCCTCGTCGTCCGGTGCGCTTCCTCTGGCCTGCAGCGTCTGGTAGTCGTCCCGCAGCCGTTGAAACATGCTGCGGGCTTCCTCCTCACGGCATGCACCGGGGGTAATCACCGCGATCAAACGGTAACAAATACGAGCGATCAATGTCCCGATATAGGAGGAATCAATTTTTTCACATTCCGTCAGATTGTTGTTTGCCCCGTCCATGCGGCGGTATGCTGTGTCAACAATGCACTGACGCGCTACGTTTTTAATGGTGAAAAGTCCGTCATACGTCTCTTCCCGTAAAATTTCCTGCCCGCAGTACCGGCATTGCCATACCTTTTTTTCCGGAAGATAGACAAGACTTCCGCCGCAGGAATCACATTTTTTTGTGGAATAGGATATAGCCATGATAAAAACTCCCGGCTTAACAGCTTATTTGGAAAGCATCAATTTTTTGTTGCGCTCCACAAGCATCAGGTCCAACCGGGAAATTGCTTCCAGAGCAGAAGGCTTGTCCCCCTGCTCACAATACACACGTAGTTCGTTGATGGTCATATGGATGCGCTGCTCTACGTCTTCGATCGCCGGAGTGGTCATGGGATCGGAATAACGAATGCTCTCCGCCAATTTTTTCAGACGAGTGCGCAGCTCTGGATCCTGAACGGAAGAGGCCAGCATTTCCACATCCACCCCCATCCCCTTGAGGGCGGCCACTTTTTCCTTGACATCATCTTTCGCTGCCTTTGCCGCGTCCCGGCCTGCCACCGCCATAATGGCAATGATCATGAAGGCGGCTAGTAAAAGCGTCTGGATAAGAAGTGGGATTTTGATATCGACGATGTGCTGGAAGAACATAAAAACTGTGCTGGCAAACAATTCTGCAAAAAAGTAGAAAATGGAAAACTGGATCAAAGGGATTCCAAAGAAAACCGTTTCCGCATCCAGCGTCTTCGCAGAAAGGAACAAGGAGGCAACCTGGCAGCCGAACGCGAAGATCATAAAACCGTAGCTGAGCCAGAAGACAGGAGTTTCGGGCTTGCCGAGCAGGAACACAAATAGGTTATATACAAAAAACAGGATGCCGAGAACGGCAATAGACATACCGCCGGCTTTGCGTTTGTTCATCGTAGTCATGATCCAACCTCCAGAAAAAATCATTCATTACTTAAAGCTTGGTGCCACACTCGGGACAGAATTTTGGCGTACCCTCAATGGGATGGCCACAGCCGGGGCATGTTCTGCTGAGCTTAGTGCCGCACTCCGGACAGAATTTTGCGGTAGGAGAAAGAGCCGCGCCGCATTCCGGGCAGAACTTTCCTTCCCCCGGAGAGGAAGGCGCCGGAGAAGCGGGCGAGGAGAAATCGCTGTCCACATCAAAGGGCATGACGCCGCCAACGCTCTGCTGCACAGCTGCGGCCGGCGGAGCAGGCTGCGAGGGCTGCACGATGGCTGGACCTGCGTTTTGTCCGGCGTGCAGGATGTCGCGGATGGACGAGCCGCCCGCATTGCTTCCCATGGGAGAAGAAACGCCGCTCACATCCTTCGGCGGAGCCTGGGTGGGAATGCGATCCGCGCTCAGCGCGCTTCTAGCCAGCTCGCTGATGGTACCGCCCATCATAATGCCGCCCATCGCGCCGCCCATGATACCGCCCATCGCGCCCATCGTTCCTTCGTTGGATGCAAATTTTTCGGCGATCATCATTTGGCGCTCCTCCTGCCAGGTGTAGCCCTGAATAATGCGGCTTGAGCGCTTGTTTTTGGCGTCGGTGATTGCGGCATAATCTTTTTCCGGCACCTCGATGCTCTCGATATTAAAGAATTGAACAATTACGCCATATTCCTCAAAGATCTGATCGAGGCGCTCCTTGACGACCTCACTAACCTCCATTAGATTAGCGTTCATCATAAAATAGCTGAGCTTTCCGTTGATCATGATCTTCGAAATACAATCCTTCACATGGGAAGAGATAATACCGCGAAACTTTGAAATCAGCGTAGCGGCGTCGAAATTCTGGCGGAAACCGACGAGTTTGAGCATGAATTTGCGCGAGTCCTCCACGGAAACGGACATAGCACCATGGAGCATGACATGCAGAAAGATATCGTAGAGTGGATCCTCAAGCGCGATAGGCCCCTGTGTTCCCCAGAGAAGTTCCATCTGATGAACCTTGTTGATGAAAAAAACCTTGCAGGGGAAAGGAGTCTCTCCGCCGGTGGGAATGTTGACGATAGATCGGAGGATCGGAATGTTCGGCACGGACAGAGTGTGGGAGCCGGGGCCAAACAGGTCTGCCGCATTGCCGTTGACCACAAGCAGCGCTTCGTGCGTCTCATCGACAATAAGCTGAGACGTTGTATTGAAATTTTCGATCGAGGATTTCCAAATCAGTTGATCCGGATTCCCCTCAAATTTGATGACGGAAGAAATTGGCATTCGAATTCCCCCCTCCTAGACTTATTCAAATGATTTTGTTAAAGTATGAAAAGTTTTTTATATCATAACACTTTTTCGACAATTTGTTTACTATTATTTCATGTTTTATAGATTCTTCTACATAATTCCAATAATCTTAAATTTTTCCCATTCATTTTTTGACGTTTTGCCTAAAAACAATTTTAAATTGTTCGCATATAATCTATCTACACAATTATTACACACTTCAAAAACAATTCATCAACGAGCCACACAACACTACAAGAGTAAAAATCCACATTCATACTGCAATGCGAGCAATTTTACAAAACAATATCTAAGCCAGAGAGAGCAAAAAATTATGTAATAAAAAACCTCCTGGTAAAATAAAGTTGCGGTTGATTAACTGCAACAATAAAAAACCAGAAGGTCTTTCCAATGAAAGAAAAAGCAATTTAATAATTTTCAAAAAATATTACAAATTTGAAGTATAGTACATAGAAGGTATTTTGAGGCAAAAAAATATTTCTATAGAGGATAAGCAAAAGCAGATACAAGAGCACATTAAACAACAATTAGAAACAGATCAGATAGCAAGTTAAACAGGCTCAAAAGGAGTTCATAAACCCATTTATAATTTGTTTGTAAGTCCTTTTCTTAATACTGTCCGTTCAGATTTGTAGAGCTACAATACATGTTGGACAGAAGAGCAAGTAAAAGCAAATAAAAAAGTAGAAGGACAGAGCCTTCATAGG
>NZ_JADMOD010000009.1:0-116953 GCF_015558525.1 Anaeromassilibacillus sp. D41t1_190614_C2
TGTTAACCGCAGGGTCGTTGGTTCGAGTCCAACAGGGGGAGCCATTTGATGAAGGAACTACTTTTTGTAGTTCCTTTGGTTTATCCGGATATTTTCGTTGAAATGTGAATAGGGGCCATTAGCTCAGTTGGTTAGAGCAACCGGCTCATAACCGGTCGGTCCAAGGTTCGAGTCCTTGATGGCCCACCAACCCTTTCCGAATGTAGGACATTTTGGAAGGGTTTTTGTTTTTATCAATAGTTTTATATAGTTCATTTTGTATGGATGTAGAATGCCCTCCAGAGTTCTGGAGGGCATTTTTTAATGTCTTGATTGGAGGTTAAAATGATTCGTGATAATCATTAAAGAAGATGCCATTTTGTCACGATGATGAAGTGTTTACACACGGATTTCACAGAGTTCGGATACTGCACAGATCGTTTTTTCATATTCTCATCTCTCGTATACTTATTTATTATATAGGATTCTGTTGCGTTAGATTCAAAGAAAAGTGAAAAAGTTTTAATTCAAATTTTTTGATTCAGTAGAAATGAATTGTCTTTTATTAAAATATACTGAAAATTTAATGGATTATGGAACACTTTTGGAACACTTCCTCTGCTACAATAACAAATGTACCAACAGGCTTTTGCCTGAAAACAAAGGAGGAGAAGAAAGGATGAAGAAAAAAGCATGGCGATCACTTTTGTCGCTACTTCTGGCATTCACAATGGTATGTTCCATTTGGACGCCTGCATTCGCAAAAAGTGAAGCCACGGAAGAGTGGGATCCTTCCGCAGAGTATGAGCTTCTTACTGTGTTGAAAGACGCAGGCATTGAAGTTTACTCTGGAAACACAAACCCGGGTGCAACCGTAGACCTCTGGTGGAATTACCACGATGACGCGTTGTACTGGAGATTGATTCCGGATAGCGATGGGGAATATTACCGGATTCAACCGAAAAACACCAATGCGACCGTTTTGATGCCAATTGATTCGGCGGCTGTGGAAGGCACAGAGCTGACGGTTGGAAACATCGACGACGCAGACGATTCCCAGTGGTGGAAGATTGTCCCTGCAGAGACAGAGGGCCAGTATAAACTGTTGAATAAGGCTTCGGAAGGAACCGCACCGGTTTATATTGCGCTGGAAGACGATGCGGTGGACGATGGAACCCCGGTTATCTTGTCCGATGGGACGACAGCCTCTAGTTACTGGAATATCAGTAAGGTTGAGGTAGCACCTCCGGAGCCGGTTGACCCGGTTGTAAATGTCTCCGCAGGTAAGACCCTCTTGAACGTGGGCGAAAGCACAACGCTTCAAGCAACCGCGTTGGACGAGTATGAAGAGAGCCTTGCGATCGACGAAATCACCAGCAGCAATCCGGATGTGGTGGAAGTTACGCAGGAAGGCAGCGAGTATACAATTACGGCGAAGGCCAATGGCGTTGCTTCGATCGTTGCTTCGGCGACTTTGAGCGATGGCAGCTCCGTAGAAGGCTATACGCCAATCATTGTAGGAACAGAACCAATAGATGGCGCGATCTATCAATTGACGGCGCCAACCTCCGAAGTTTCTGCTTTGTTTGCCTATGATGCGGCATATGGAGTGGCATCCTACGCCGCGTTGAATGGCGATTCCGTTGTTGTCTCGGCCTCTCCCACTGGCATTGTTACCAGCGAAGGGGACTTCCGCAGCGGCCTCGAATTTGTCGATGTCGAAGAGACCAGCGGGACGGAGGATTATGACCTCTTTGGCGCCAAAGTCAAGCATGTCAATGCTTCGTACAAGCAGATGACCTTTACCTTTGAAAAAGAAGGCGCGTCCTATGCCATCATCCTGCGTGTGTTTGACGATGGCGTAGCGTTCCGTTACAGCATCAATGGCGATGAGAGCACGGATCTGTCGATCTCTTCGGAGCATACGGGTGTTCGTCTGCCGGATGGCGCGTATACCTGGGCGATGAATTACAGCCAGTCCAACGAGGACGTAGAGATTGAGCATCCTTCGATTACGGAGCTCAATTATCGGTATTCGATGCCGTTGCTCTACAAAACGGAAGACGATGTATTTGCTTTGGTGAACGAGGCAGATCTGAATGGTACATATTGCGGTGCACAGATGACCGGCGATGGTACCGGCCTCTTGCGCATTGTCTTTACCCCGGAGCAGACGGACGATGTGGAAACCGCGCTGCCGTTTGCAAGCCCGTGGCGCTATGTCGTGATCGGAGACTTGCAGACGATCACCGACAACACTTTGGCAGAATCCCTTTCTCCGGAAAGCAAGGTAGAAGATACCAGCTGGATCGAGGCGGGTGCAGTTGACTGGACGTGGTTGAACGGCGATCTTCGCCACGATCAGTTGCCGGATGGCGTTACCTTCGAAACTGCCGGCTTGGAATATTATAAAAAATATGTTGATTTTGCCGTAGAAATGGGCTGGAAGTATCAGCTTTTGGACGAAGGCTGGCAGCCGCGCGGCAATACAGCGGCCGGTGAACATGAGTACGAAGGTTACTACGATTGGATGCCGGAGCTGATCGACTATGCCGCTGAAAAGGGTGTCGGGCTGATTGTCTGGGCAAGAAAGGCAAACCTGACCGATGATGCATACCGGCAGAAGATGTTTAAAGAATGGGCCGATATGGGCATCAAGGGCATTAAGCCGGACTTCTTTGATTCACAGGATCAGGAGACCATCCAGCTCATCGAAAAGATGATGGAAGAAACAGCAGAATATCATCTGCTCATCAATGTTCACGGTGCGGGCAAGCCGACCGGCGAACGCCGCACTTGGCCGCACGCGATCGCACGTGAGGCGGTCCGCGGTGCAGAAGCCTATGCGGTGGACAATATCGATACCTGGGGCGCCATTATGAATGCCCATCACAATTGTTCGCTGCCGTTTGTACGCGGCGCGGTAGGCCCGATGGACTATACCCCCATGGTCTCTTACGGTGCAAACGACAACCTGACCAACCACAATCCGGGCCGCTTCACGGTCGCGCACATGACGGCGCTGCCGGTAATTTATGAGTGCGGCTTGCAGTGCTTGGCCGATAAGCCGGATGTCTATCGTGCACATCCCGGTTATGAGCATTACTTCAAGAACATGCCGTCCGAATGGGACGAGGGAATCTTGATCGACGGGTATCCGGGCGATTATGTCAATATGGCCCGTCGAAACGGCGACGAGTGGTATCAGGGCATCATTTGCGATGGAAAGCTGGATGCAACCTTCCCGCTCGATTTCCTGGGCGACGGCGAATACGTTGCTTATATCTACAAGGATTCCCCAGAAGTTCTGGAGGCAGGCCCCGCTGCCTATGACCAGTTTGGCCGCCACAATCAGGACGGAAGCAACTTGGTGGTCGATGAAGAAACGGTCAACAGCAGCATTGTAGAGGAAATCAAGGTCGTCACGAAAGACGATACGCTGACGATTCCGTTGGCAGAGACCGGCGGCGCAGCCATCCACTATGTCCCGAAGGACAAGGTGCAGGAAGAAGCTCCGGCCATCACCGAGGCAAAGTTGATCACGGACCGCCTGATCGAATTGGATTGGGATCAGGATGTGACAGGCGCCGATGAAAAGGCCAGTTTCCAGGTCATGGTGAATGGACAGGAAGCAGAGCTCAACGACTATGGCTACAATGCCGGCAATGGAGCGCTGTATTTCGATCAGATGACCACTTTGGAGCTGAAAGAGGTTCCTGCAGAAGACGCACAGATCACCGTTCAGGTGGTTGGCAATGTGACAAACGAATTGGACGAGGCGGCGGATACAGAAAAGGTTTATACCGTGGAAGTTGCTCCGTTCTATACGCAGTTTGTCGAGGCGGATTGTGGCATTACCGTGAAGTCCAGCGATGCAGTGGAGCCTTCCACGTTGCAGGCTGCGGCGGACATGGTAGATGTCATGCTTTCCGAACGCTCGGATATTGCGGAGAAGATGATTGAGAATGGCGCAGAGCTGGCTGTATATGGCCAGGGAGAAAGCGCCTATAGCATTCCGGAACATCGTGCGACGTATGATCCGGATATGTATTATGTAGAAGGTTACGGCGGGATGGTTGGCAATCCGGTTGCCAGCATCTATGATGCAAATGTCCTCCGTCTTCTGCGGCAGGATTCTCCGAATCATTATACCAGCTATGAAAATGAATCCGTATTGGTTCACGAGTTTGGCCACTCCGTCCATCTGCTCGGCGTGGATTCGATCCCGGAACTGAAAGAGGAATTTGATGCGGTTTATGCCTCTGCACAGGCGAAGAACCTTTGGCCGGACAGCTACGCGATTTCGAACAGGGAAGAGTATTTCGCAACATGCACGGCGATCTGGTTCAATGCGATGTCCGAATCGAACGACGGCTCTTGGGACGGCGTGCGCGGCCCGGTCAATACCCGCGAGGAACTCCAAGCATACGACGTCGATATGTATAACTTCCTTGCGAAGATTTATCCGGAGACCGAAGCGGTTTCGGAAGCTTGGGCGAATGTTCCCGATAACTTCCATCCGAGTGATGAACCGCAGCAGCCGACCTGGAACACAGAATCGGACTATAAGATCAAGACCGTGTTGAACGGCAGCTGCATGGAATCCAACAGTGACAATTCCAGTGCAGGCGCGATCATCGACCTGTGGTGGGATTTCGATGGCGAAGCAGAGTACTGGCGTTTGATCCCGGACAGCAACAATGAATACTATATGATTCAGTTGCAATCTGCAACTTCCACCGTATTGATGCCGACCGGTTCCAATGTCGCGGAAGGTGTTGCATTGACCCTCGGCGCTACGGACACGGCAAACGATGCACAGTGGTGGGAGATTGTCCCGGCAGAGCAAGCGGGACAGTATCGCCTGATGAATAAGGCTTCCGAGGCGTCCCCGCTCTATATTGCATTGGAAAACGATGCAACAATGGATGGCACGTTGGTCATTTTGGCGACCGACGCAGCGCCCTCTAGCGTATGGACGATCGAAGAGCAGATCCGAAACGAGAACTACCATGAGGCGGACCCGGACGCCATCTATCTGAGTGATCTGGAATGGATCAATGCGGTAGACAGCTGGTTCCTGGTTCGCAAGGATCAGACGGTGTACCAGACGGAGATCTCCTGGAATGAAAACGGCGAAACCGTTATCTATGAAAAGGGCATCGGTACCTTTGCACCGTCCCAGGTGACCTTTGACATCACCGGCCTGCATGCAGAAACCTTTAAGGCGATCGGCTGCTTCCCAGCGGGTAGAGGCAGTTGCGAATTTATCGTTCTAGCGGACGGAGAGCCGATCCTCACAAAGACACTCTCGTACGATGGAAACCAGATTACGCCGGACAACGGCGCTTTGGAAGTGGCCATTCCGGAAGGGACAAAGATTTTGACCCTGTATGCAAACGGCGGCAGCAGCACGACTTGGGCGGATGCCCGTCTCTACTGCGACGAGGAAGCGCAGGAGGATTTGGCCCGCGTCACAGCGAGAACCGAAGAGACCTGGATGCAGGTGGGCGAAACCTCTGCGATCAACGTGACCGGTTATATCGGCCGGGTCGGTTGGGGCGGCCTGCAGAACATCAAGGCGGACCTGACGAATGCAACCATCACCTACAGCAGCAGCGATGAATCCGTTGCCAGAGTAGAGAATGGTGCGATTGTAGCAGTGGCTGACGGTACTGCGACGATCACCTGCAATGTGGAACTGGACGGCGTAACGCAGTCCACGACCCTGGATGTCATCGTTGGAAACGGCACGGAAGATTCTTGGACCGCTGTTTCCCCGGATGGTTCCATCAAGACCCTGTTTACCCTGCGCGACGATGGTTCCGTCGTATTTGCAACCTCCAGAGACGGCAACACCGTGATCGGCACTTCTCCCACCGGCTTGGTCACCAATCTGGGCGATTTCCGCACAGGTTTGACCTTTGTGGACTCCAAGACCGAGACCGTGACGGATTCCTACGATCTGATCGGCGCGAAGAAGAGCCATGTCGATGCAACCGGCACGGAGCTCACGATGAACTTTGAAAAGGACGGCGTCACCTATCGCATTGTCAGCCGCGTCTATGACGATGGCATGGCATTCCAGTATCAGATCGAAGGACAGGACGGCGAGGAACTGACGATCTCTTCGGAGGCGACCGGATTCCTGATGCCGGACGGCTCCATCGCACAGACGATGGACTTCAATAAGGCAAATGAGGAACGCTACTATCAGAAGGAGATCGAAGAGCTGGAAGGCGGCTATTGCATGCCATTGCTCTATGAGACCGAGAACGGCGATTGGGCGCTCTTGTCCGAAGCAGCGCTTACCCCGCAGTACAGCGGCGGACAGATCGTGGGCCATGATTCCGGTATGTTGGACGTCGTGTTCTCGCCGGAGCAGTTCAGCGACATCGTCACCACCGCACCGTTTGTATCCCCATGGCGCTTTATGGTCATCGGCGATCCGGCGGACATTGCGGAGAACACGTTGGCAGAAACCTTGAACCCCGATTGCGCAATCGAAGACACCAGCTGGATTGTTCCGAGCCCGGTTGACTGGACCTGGTTGAACGGCGATCTCCGCCACGACAATCTGCCGGAAGGCACTACGTGGGAAGAGACTGCACCGGAGCTGTATAAGCAGTACATCGATTTCGCGGTTGAGATGGGCTGGAAATACCAGCTTCTGGATGAAGGCTGGCAGCCGCGCGTGTACAACCGCGGCAACGACCTGTATGACGGTTACTATGACTGGATGCAGGAAGTCCTGGATTATGCAGAAGAGAAGGGTGTTGGCCTGATTGTTTGGGCGAACAAGCGCGACCTGGATACGCCGGAAGAGCGCGAGCGCATCAAGGAATGGGCTGATATGGGCATCAAGGGCATTAAGCCGGACTTCTTTGATTCGCAGAGCCAGGAAATTATCCAGCTGTTGGATATCCTGACCAAGGAAGCAGCAGAGAACCATCTGCTCATCAATATCCACGGCGCTGGCAAGACGACCGGCGAAAGAAGAACCTATCCGAACGCGATCTGCCGCGAGGCTGTTTCCGGCGGTGAGAGCTGTTGGAATGACGCATACTTCGATTGTATGCTTCCGTTCACCCGCTTTGCAGTGGGCGGTGCGGACTTCACCCCGATGGCCTCTTATGGCAATACCTTCGGCAACAAGACCGTAACCCAGGCGCATCTGGTGGCGGAAACCATCATGTTTGAGTGCGGCATCCAGACAATGGCCGATAAGCCGGCTGTCTATCGTGCGCATGTGGCATATGAAAACCTCTTTAAGAATATCCCAACCTCTTGGGAAGACAGCATCCTGTTGGACGGCGACCCGGGCCATTATGTCAATATGGCGCGTACTACAGGCGATGATTGGTATGTAAGCCTTTTGGCAAACGAAGCCCGCACTGCGGAGTTCAACCTGGACTTCCTGGATGACGGCGCGACGTATACCGCATATATCTTCCGCGACAGCGACGACCCGATGAACGACGATACCTCCAAGGCGATCATCACCGAGACGATGACCGTTACAAAGGGCCAGGCGATGTCGATTGACCTGAAGGAGACCGGCGGTGCAGTTGTAAAGCTGGTGAAGACGGCAGATTGGAACGAGCTGAATGCGGCGCTGACAGAGGCAAAGAGCTTGAATTCCAGCAATTACACAGCGGCAAGTTGGAGTGCAGTCGAAGCAGCCATTACAGCAGCAGAGCAGCTTCCGGAAACTGCAGACCAGGCAACCATCGATGCAGCAACGAAGGCGATTAAAGATGCCATTGTAAACCTGGCCAGAAGACCCAGCAACAGTGGCTCCAGCGGTTCCAGTTCGTCGAATAGCGGCAATCCGATGGGTTCCGATGGCGTTGTAGTGGCTGTTGGTACAGGTGCAGCAACTGCTCAGCCCAGAGTGATTTCCGATACAACGATTGATTTCACAGTCAAGAGCGGCAGCGCATACTGTTTCAAGATGACTGTTGTAAATGGCAATAACTTGATGCCGAGCTTTACAGTGGGCAATGGCAATGTACTGAAGACGCAGTTTGTAGCCCAGATCGGAAACGATTACTACTTCCGCGTATGGGCGATTGGCACACCTGGCCAGAGCACAGGCGTTTACACGACCTTGCCGGGCCAGAGCGCCGTCAAGCACTGCACGGTGACGATTGGCTGATTGCTTCCGTAAGATGTTCCTTTGTGGAGCAGAAAGAGAAACCTATTGTGATTTGCTTCCGTAGGGAATGCCGTAGGCGCGAAAAGGCACTGTGTGCCCGCGAAAGACGCCGCGCGTCCGATGAAGCATTGTAATTACCATCCATTCAGCAAATTTAAGGGGCAATCCTGCGGAACATCTTCCGCAGGAAGCCTCTGTCCATTCAGTCAAATAGCAAAACATTTCCCAGTAAAAATGCCTCCTGCCACAGGATTCACTGAGGCAGGAGGCGTTTTTCTTTTGTTGTATAAGATTTTATTTAGGTTGAAAAATCTGCATAGATGTATTGGTATTCCGTATTGATATAATACGTTTGGAAATTTGTAAGCTTTGGATTCTTTAATAGCGCGCTTTGCCGTATTTGCAGGGGAATTAACGCTCCGTCTTCCAGCAAAATGGTTTCCGCCTGCGCCAGGAGGCTCATGCGGCTTTGGGCGTCCATTTGGCTATTGGCTGTTTGAAAGCATTCGTCATATTCTTCGCTCTTATAACTGGCATAGTTATAAGAAGAATCCGATGTCCACAGTTCCAGGTAAGTAGCGGGGTCTGCATATTCCGGAATCCAGCCG
Source organism: Anaeromassilibacillus sp. D41t1_190614_C2 (assembly GCF_015558525.1). Taxonomy (NCBI): domain Bacteria; kingdom Bacillati; phylum Bacillota; class Clostridia; order Eubacteriales; family Acutalibacteraceae; genus Anaeromassilibacillus; species Anaeromassilibacillus sp. D41t1_190614_C2. Next base: position 8,746 of record NZ_JADMOD010000009.1, read on the forward strand.
GATAGGGACATTTGAAAGTTGTGGGTCTCTTCTAAATCCATATGGGTTTGATAAGGGACTGAGAAAACGTTTATATAAATTCCTAAAACAGATTCCAGTTGTTCTTTGATGATATTCGCTTCCGTTCGGGCCCAATAATCATCCGAAACCAAAAGCTCTAAGCGGATGTCCGACGCTTCTTTAAGCCCCAAGTCTTGAAGGGCGGCATTTAAATAGTCGGTTGCCTTTTGCGCGTCTCCATTGAGAGGGAACGCTTCCAGTGGATATTCTTCACCAAAAGTTTTGTGAGTCCCGGGAAGGATCGGCAGCACATAGCGAGAAATGGCAGTCACATCCTCCGACCCCAAAGCATCCACATAGGCATTCCGGTCAAGTGCATAATTTAATGCCAAACGTAAATTTTTATTGCTGAGCGGACAACTGCCATCCATGTTTAACCGTATAAAATCATTCGCACCATTATAATAGTATTGGATATAAGGGGAGAATGATTCTGGGACATTGGTTGTGCTTGTGGGTAAGACGTCCAGTTCACCATTAAAAAACATGTCGAGCAATTTTGTCCCATTGGTCGATATAATAATGGACACCTGGTCTAGTGGGATGTTATCTGCATCCCAGTAGTTTGGATTTTTTTCCAGAACAATCGAATCATTATGGTTCCATTCTTTCAGCATAAACGGGCCGTTGGAAAGCGTTATATCCACCATAGCAGGATCGCTTTGTGCAGGGATTGGGCTAAAAGTTGGCAAGGTCAATAATTGCAGGAAGTAGGGGGTTGGATTTTCCAGAACAAATTTTAAAATTTTGTCATTGGTCGCTTGAACTCCCAAAGTATCTATCGAAAGCTCTTTCCGGTGGATTTTCGCAGCGTTTTTGATTGGGTACGCCATAAAGGGACGGCTGGAATCTTCTTCCGTCAGCATCCGTTGAATGGCATAGACAAAGTCTTGTGCACGCACGGGCGTCCCATCGCTATAGCATGCATCTCGCAAATAAAAGGTATAGACCAGCCCGTCTGTTGAGATTTCGTAAGAGTTGGCAATCCCATAGAGAAGTTGGTCGCCGTAAGAACGCATCAATCCTTCGTATATATGATAGGCAATGGTTGCTTCAGGAGAGGCATCTACTTTTTGTGGGTCTAATGTGTTGGGCTCTTGAGCCAACGCATACCGCAAGATTTTTGGATGTGTATGATTTTTCGGAGAGGGTTGCGGCGTGCTGCAAGCGGTGAAGCCAACCATAAGGCATATAAGAAGAAAATATATTTTCACCTTTTTCACACATATCACCTGGAATGTATCATAGAAATTTGTATGTTTTTTAGCATAGCATAAACGTTTTCTATATACAAGGCACCTACAAGATATAAAAATAAAATTTTGATGGATTTCTCATAGCATGATTTTTCAAAGGAAAATTCATGCGCATGAACTACGTTAGACTAAAATGGGAAGTTCCATTTGAGAAGAGGCACTTGCATGAAAGCTTTGCGAAAAGAAAACAAAAAATATATCTGGGCGGCTTGTCTGTGCTTTATGATAATAGGATTGGTCATCTTTATGGGGATTTGGCAGCCGCTGCATGATCCAGAAATCTCCCGCTTGGAAAACAGTACAGTGGACCTGCAAGGAATTGACTTTGATACGGGGAAACCCATTATATTAAAGGGCGAATGGGAATTTTTTTGGCAAAAATTGTTGGTTACAGATCATTTAAAAGATCAGGAACCGGATGCATTGGTTCAGGTGCCATCTTATTGGACACAGCTGGAACAGGATGGACAGGCCTTGCCCAATGAAGGATATGCCAGTTACCGCATACGGCTTGTCAATTGCCCACCAGAGGCTGACGTGCTTGTAGTGGTCCCCAATCTTCCTTCCGCATACCGGATATTTTTGAATGGGCAGCCGGTTTCTGGAAGCGGGACGGTTTTGAAAAATCCGGAAAGCACGGAAGTATTCCCGAGTTATATTGAAATGAACACCTTGCCGTTGCGCTCTTCAGAATGCGAATTGGTCATTGAAGTATCCAGCCATGTTTATCCAGGCCTATGCCTGGCGCCCATCTTGATCGACCGCTCTACATACGAACAGGCGGCGGAGCGGGATATCATTTTTAGTTCGCTGCTGTTGGGCATTGCGATTGTGTTTATTATTTTCTATGCAATGGATCGTATGCTGAAACCTAAAAGTGGGTATTCAGTCACCATCCTTTTGGTGATGATTTTATTTTTGCTAAAAAGCTTTTACAGGGGGCCGATCTTTTCTGCGTTTTGCTTTTGGTCACCGATTCCTTATGATTATATGCTTTTCCCCTTCCATGCTGCGGGCGTGGCAGCCTGGGGAATTCTCCTATGTGCGAATCCAAAGCCTTCTGGGGTTCCAAGAAGCAAGAAGAGGATTGTTTGTGTAAACCTATTGGTTCTGGGAGCCTATGCAATCGCTGTAGGGATTGGATTGGCCTTCCACATTACCTGGTGGTGGGCCCTGGTTGATATCCTTCTTGCCCCCATCCTTTTTGTGGGAATGGTAAAACCGATCCTTCAAGATGAACATGCACCAAGTCCTTATTTTTTCCCTTATTACCTCGGATGCCTTTGCGTCTATGCCGGATGCCTTCTGGGGGATATGGCGCTTGGAGGGCTTTTCCCCTTTGACGACAGCTTTGCATTCCAGATAGGGCTGGTGTGTTTGACAATTGCCATTAAATATGTGGACGGAAAAAGGCTGAATGCCATTCAGAATGAAGCGTTGAAGGTTGCGGAAATGCGCGCTGAGTTGCAACAGGCCCAGACCAATTTGGCCTTGCACCAGATACAACCACATTTCTTATACAATGCGCTGTTGGCTATTAAAGTGCTTTGCCGGAAAGACCCGGAGAAAGCAGAGAAAGCGGTGTACGATTTTTCCACCTACCTGCGCGGAAATATGGATTCGATTGAAAGCACGGAGCCCATCCTGTTTGAAGAGGAATTGCAAAATATCCGCGCTTATTTAAACATTGAACAGATGCGGTTTGGCGAACGTCTTCATGTGATTTTAGACATTCGGTGCCGGAATTTTATGGTGCCGCCTTTGACGGTACAACCCCTCGTAGAGAATGCTGTGCGGCACGGCATCTGTAAAAAGATTGAGGGAGGGACCGTATCTCTGTGTTCTTACCAAAAAGATGGCTTTGTCTGGATTGAGATTTTAGATGATGGGGTGGGATTTGACGTTGAGCAATTGCAATCCTCTTCTTTTGGTGGAGTTGGGATAAAAAACCTTCGTTACCGTTTAGAGACCTTGCTGAAGGCAAAGCTTGAGATCCAGAGCGAGGTTGGGAAGGGGACTAAACAGGTGATTCAAATTCCAGAACAGGAGGCGCAGCTCTTTGATGAAGACGATGATCGTTGATGATGAGCCGCTTGCAGTAGAAGAATTGGCAGATACTTGCGAACAAATCGAAGATGTGCAGATTGTAGGACGCTTTTTGCATGCCGCAGAAGCGTTAAAATATGCGGAAGGGCATCCCGTTGATTTAGCATTCTTGGACATTGAAATGCCGGGAATTCGGGGGTTGGATCTGGCACACCAGCTTCATGCAATCAATGAACGCATTGCGGTTGTATTTGTGACGGGCTATAAACAGTATGCCTTGGACGCTTTTAATGAAGATGCGTATGGCTATATTTTAAAGCCGTTTGAACAGCAGTCTGTGCGCAAAGTTATCGACAAAGTGCGCCGGGTCGTAGGGCCAACAGAAGGGAAAAAAGCCTTTATAAGGACCTTTGGCCGGTTTGGATTGTTTGTCGATGACAAGCCTGTAGATTTCAAAAGTAGCAAGGCCAAAGAACTCCTAGCCCTGCTCATCAGTCAAGACGGCGCGCTGGTTGATATGGATTCAATCATTGGGACCCTATGGGAAGATGAGCAGTATGATAGCAAAGTCAAGGCAAAGTATCGAAAGGCTTGCATGTATTTGCGCCAAGCATTGGAAAAGGTTGGCCTTGGTGACGCGCTCATATCCGTCCGCGGGAAGTTGGGAATCAATTGCGAGCGCTTCGACTGCGATTATTTTCGATTGCTTGCCGGCGATGTACAGGCAGCGGCTTCGTTTGCAGGGGCATTTCTGTTCGAATACTCTTGGGCAGAAGAGATGTTGCCCAATGTGCAGCGAATGGCAGAAATGGTTTTAGCCAGAAAGCAATCTTAAGTATAGTGTGAAAGCCTTTTGTACCCGTTTCTAAGCGATGTGTATAGTAGGGAGGACGATATGCAGACAGGCCGCTTGTTTTCCATCCTATATTTGTTGATGGAACATGGGAACATGACTGCCAAACAGCTTGCGGAGCGGTTTGAGGTGTCGCCCCGCACAATTTACCGTGACATTGATCTCCTGTCCGGGGCGGGAATACCAATCTATGCCAGCAAGGGAAAGGGCGGCGGAATCCAGCTCTTATCCCACTTCGTTCTGGACCGTTCGTTGCTTTCTTCCGAAGAGCAGGATGAAATTCTATTCGCCTTGCAAAGCCTACGGGCGGCCAGCATGCAGGGGACACAAGTGCTGTCCCGCTTACATGGGCTTTTTCAGAAGCGTGTAACGGATTGGATAGATGTAGACTTTTCCAGTTGGAATGGCGCCTCAGCGGAGCGGGAGATTTTCGGTATTCTCAAAACAGGGATCTTGGAACAATATGTGTTGGAATTTTCCTATTCCAATACTTTGGGGGAGACCGCCCGGCGCTGTGTGGAACCGATGAAATTGCACTTCCGCAACAGCAGTTGGTATTTGCAGGCTTATTGCCGCACCAGACAGGATTACCGCACCTTTAAAATATCCCGGATGCAGCATGTCTGCCTGACCGGTCAGCACTTTACCCGGGACCAGCATTCATTGCCGGAAATGGAGCTTCCATCCTATGCATCGGGCCATACCGTCCCATTGGTTTTGCAGATTTCCGCAAAGATGGCCTACCGGGTTTATGATGAGTTCCCAGTGGATTGCATCCGGCGGAGGCAGGATGGGACTTTCGTTGTATCCATAGAATATCCGGACGATCCCTGGCTCTGCGGCTATTTATTGTCCTTTGGAGATGCCATGAAGATCCTTTCCCCGCCGGAAATACAGAACCGGATTGCCTGTTTTGCCCATAATATAGCGGACCTTTATGAAAAATAGGGAGGCTTTGTATTTTAATATGACATGCTCTTGTCCTATTTTGTGGTTTATACTGAGGAAACAAAAACGGGAAATCCCCGGGAAAGAAGGAACAGGTATGAACTATGAAATCGTAACATTGCAGAAAAAAAGAATCGCCGGCGTCTCTGTACGTACGAGCAACGCCAGCCCGGACATGCAGCAAAAGATCGGCGAACTTTGGACGCGTTATTTTCGGGAGATCAATGGAAGACTGGCGGGGGGCAAGGGACAAGCTGCGTACGGTCTATATACCAATTACGAAAATGGCGCACAAGGCGATTATGATGCTTTCGTCGGCTGTGAAGTGGATGGTGACCCGGCGCCACAGGAGGGAATCCGGTATGTGACGATCCCAGCCGGTTCCTATGCAAAATTTCAGTTTCATGGCGATGTAACAAAGGATATGGGGATATTTTGGAAACAGGTTTGGCAGGAAAATCTCCCGCGCAAGTTTACTTGTGATTTTGAAGAATATTCTATCGGGATGGGGAATGGCCAACCTACGGATGTGGCGATCTATGTAGCGCTGGCCGACTTTTGTCAGAGCTGCGGTATGCCAATGACAGAAGCTTCCCAGTATGGGACGAATGCGGATGGGACAAGAAATACCGATTATTGCCGTTATTGCTACCAAAATGGCGCTTTTCTAGCGGATTGTACGATGGAACAGATGGTGGATTTTTGTTTGGACGTGGAAAAGGATTCTGGTAGGTATACGGACCGTGCAGAAGCGAAAAGAGCGATGCTGTCTTGGTTCCCGGAACTAAAGAGGTGGAAAGAGAAATAAGGGATTGCGCTTTTCACAGCGGTTGTGGTAAGATGGGAAAAAATATGAAAGGGGCCGGAATGATGAAATCTTATCGGAAAGAGCTGTGGTTCCATGTGCCGGCGCGCAGGGGCTTGGTCAATATCACACCGCAGGTGGAAGAAGCGCTGCGTGAGAGCGGAATTAAAGAGGGGCTGGTTCTGGTAAACGCCATGAATATCACTGCCAGTGTGTTTATCAATGATGATGAGGCAGGACTGCACCATGATTATGAAGTGTGGCTGGAAAAGCTCGCGCCGGAAAAGCCGTATGACCAATATCATCACAATGGGTTTGAAGACAATGCCGACGCCCATCTAAAAAGGACGATTATGGGGCGTGAAGTGGTGGTAGCTGTGACAAACGGCCGGCTGGACTTTGGCACATGGGAGCAGATCTTCTACTTTGAATTCGATGGAAAGCGGGATAAACACGCTTTGATCAAAATCATCGGAGAATAATCTTGTGTGGGGCCGGTTCAGGAGCATCTGGGCCGGCCTGCTTACTTTATAGAGTACAGACCAATGCCAGACGGATGTTGTGCCTTTTCATCCGTAGGTGCGTATCCTTCCGGAAAAGGGGGAAAGGGCATGCCAAAGCTATATTTTAAGTATGGGGCCATGAACAGCTCTAAATCGGCAAACGCTTTGATGGTGAAATTCAATTATGAAGAGCAGGGATACCGTGTTGCGCTGTTAAAGCCCAGCATTGATGATCGTGACGGAACAGAGGTAGTAAAATCGCGCATTGGGTTGGAGCAACGGTGTTATGTGATTGATGAGGACATGAACCTGCTGGACTGGTACGATGCACACCGGGAATACCAGGTGCTGATCGTTGACGAAGCGCAGTTCCTTACACCAGAACAGGTGGAACAACTCAAGGACCTGGCGGTGGATGAAATTCCCGTGTTGTGCTTTGGATTGAAGACAGACTTTCAGACGAAGATGTTTCCTGCGAGCAAGCGCCTGTTTGAATTAGCGGATTCCCTTTCGGAGATCAAATCGGTGTGCCGTTGCGGCAGGAAGGCAGAAGTGAACGCCCGTATCCACGACGGGGCCATCATCAAGGAAGGCAAACAGATTTTGATCGGAGGCAACGAGCGTTATGTAGGGATGTGTTACAAGTGTTGGAGGGACAACCGGTTTTCTGGCCTTTCCCATTCAGAGCATACAGGAACAGAGAAAACAGCCTTAAAGTGATGGTGGCAACCATTCTTTAAGGCTGTTTTTAATGGATGTTTGGACTAGGTATATCCCATTCCTACTTTGCGATTTATTTACGTTCAGAATCTATAGAGGAGGTTTCTACCATATTTTCTGCGGCGGCCTTCCCCTTGGTTTGCGCCTCGGGAAAAATTTTTCGCTGGAACTTCTCTTTGGTAAGCCCTTTTTTGTACAGGCGCCTACGAACTGTTTCGCGGAGAAGCGCATAGAGCACCGAAAAGGTTGGAATGCCCAACAGGATACCGACGATCCCAAACAGGTTCCCACATAGGATGATGGAGAGCAAAACCCAAATCGGCGGCAATCCAATGGAGGTGCCGACCACGCGCGGGTAGATTAGGTTCCCCTCAATCTGCTGGAGAATCAGGAAGAATACAATATAGGTTACCGTGTACCATGGATTCACCAAAAGCAGGATAAAACCCGCTGTGAACATAGAGATATAGGGCCCAATGATGGGAATCAGGCTGCATAGCGCGACAATTGAACTAATCAATACCGCATAAGGCAAGCGGAGGATACTCAATCCAATGTACACCAGGAAAAACCAGATGCACGCTTCTGTGAGCTGCCCACGCACAAAATTGGAAAAGATCCGGTTGGCCATGCTGGAAATCTCGATGGTCCGCCTTGCTGCACGGTTGGGCAGGAACGCATAGAGTAGGCGCTTCAAATGGCTGGTCAGCTTTTCCTTACCGAACAGCATATACATACAAAAGATAAAACTCATGGCCATGGTAAAAATGCCGTTCGCCACGCTGGCTGTAATGTTAAACAGGGACCCCATAAAATTGGAGGTAACCTCTGTCGCTTTGGACAAAAGGGAAGTCCAATCGATGGAGAGGGAGTTGATTTGATCTTGGGTCACATTGTATTTTTCCAGAAGACGGATAATCTCGTTTGATAAGCGGCTGATGTACGTGGGGGCGTTCCGAATCAAGACTTCTAAAGAGGAAACCAATTCCGGAACGACAAAAAGGATAATTGCGCCTAAGATGACAATCAATGTTAGGAAGGAGAGCACCACGCAAACGGCGCGCCGGCACTTCTTCCACAGTTTGAGATCTTTTTTATTGAGAAAAGCAAATACTTTCTCCTCGTAAAACTTTAAGATCACATTGACTACAAATGCAATGGCAATTCCGATAAAAAACGGGGATGCAAGCGAAAAGATAGAGAGGAAAAAGCTGAACAGCTTGTCCAGGTTGAACAGAGCGAATATCAACAAAACGGTGTAGGTAATTAAAAGCACAATCCGCTTTGTCAGCTTGGGATCTTCGATCAGCTGTTTTAAATTCATATCGTTCACTCCTCAAGCTCATTATAATACGCGGTGTGAGCGAAGTAAAGAAAAGCCGTTCCAATTCATTGGAATTATCAATGGTTCAAAAGGCCGGATGCCATAGGGTTCCCAAGGCATCCGGCGTTATACATGGCAGTATGTTTTTATTGAAAAAGGGAAGTGATGGATTCCCATAACTGCTGGAAAAGGTTTACCACCCTGTCCCAAAAGCTAGTAGGTTGGGAATCTGGGTCCAGATCCTCGACGGGTTCCTCCGCATCGCCTAAGGAGATTTCTTCTGTGCGCAAGATGACCTGAATGCTGGCAGGAGCAGGATTTTTGCGGGATGTAAACGAAACCATCTCTGCTTCTGCGTCCAAATTTAAGAAATTGCTGTCCTCTTCCACTTGATCCAGCTGGTCTTCCACGGTCCCTTTGATGGAATCGCTTGCATCGCGAAGGGACGACGTGCTGCCGGACATATCCAGGGCTTCTGACAATGCGCCGATCAATCCGTCCAGTGTCTTCTGGGTCCCTTCATTCAGATATTGGCCGCTCTCCTTCATCATCGATTCGAGATCTTGTAGGAAGGTGGAGGTGCTGGTCAATGTGGAGCCGAGCTGTGTGGCCAGTTCGGAACAATCCGACAGCAGGGAGATGGTACCCTCCTTATATTGGTTTAAGGTATTGTTTAACGTTTGTACGGTGGTGAGGAAAGAAGAGCAGGTGGCGATGGCAGCTTGCAAAGATGTGCCGGTGCGGTTGAGTTCACCGATTACGTCCGCGGCGGAATCTAAATCGGAGAGCCCTTTCAGGTCGTCCAATAGATCATCGATTGCACTGCCTAAGCCGTCCAACGTGCCAACGGTATTGCTGGTATTGCTTAAAAGGTCGGTCAGCTTTTTCCGCACTTGTTCCAGCTTGACGGTGGCTTCATCCAATCGGTCGCGGTATTTCTTGAGCGGCGCAAGCAGTGTATCGGAGACGCCTTTCTGTGTAAGGTCCGCGATCACCTGGTCCAACTGGCTTTTGGTGTCCTGCAAACCGGTGAGCAATTTTCCAAGCGGGTCTTCCAGGCGGTCGATCGTTCCTTTTAGATCTTCCAAATCTCCCTCAAACGGTGCGAATGAATCGGTTAGATCATCAATGGCGTCTTGTAGGTTGGTGAGATGCTTGCGGCTGATGGTGGCGTCGTTCAGAGCGTCCTCCAGATCTTCCATGCTGTTTTGGAGACGGGAAAGAGAACTGGAAAGGCTTCCCAAGTCGGAGGCTAGGAGGCCGGTGGTATCTACCATGGCATTGATGTCTGCGCTGACATCGTTGACAAGCTGTTCCCCGTTTTGCAAATGCGGTACGAGAGCAACAATCTTCTGCGAGAGTGCATCCAAATCCTTCAAAGAAGCGTCTGCGCCGTCATAGATGCCTCCCTTCGCGGACTGAATGGATGTGCGCGCCTGTTGTAGGGCTTGCAATCCCTCCTGGGTCAGTTCCAGGCTTCCGGACATATCCTCCAGCGCGTTCAAAATTTGATCCAGGCTGTCATAGACGGAGTCGGCGGAATCGCCGATGGTGTCCTTCGCCTCTTTCAGATCCTTGATGGTCTTCATCTGCTCCAGGGTTCCGGGGATCATCAGCATGATCACGCCGGGAAACTCAAAGCTTTCCGTGCCGATGCGGATGGTAAAGGTTGTATGTTCGCCGGGCAGCGCCGCAAAGAGAACCGCTTTGTATGTACCGATGGATTGTGTTTGGGAACCCGGCGCTTCGATGCTGAGTACATCCTCGACATTGACCATGGTAGCCGCCTGCAACAGCAGATTGTTTTGATAGTAGGTTTCTGCGCTCCCGTTCGGAATGCATTCAATATTGATTTCTACCAAGCCGGATGCGCCGGCGAGGTCTTGCGCTTCTGTGGGAACGCCGTTGAGCTTGTAAGAGACTTTGAAGGACCAGGGCAGGATGATGCTGTTTTGCGCAGGCGTGCATTCGTAAAAGAAGTGATCGTTCGCATCCGGGGAGAGGCTCCAGACAACGCCGTCGTTCGTCAATTCCGGCTCGTCGTATCCGGACATGTTGGTGACCTTTGTGTACGATCCATAGTCCTTAAATTCCCGGTTCCCATTGAGGCTGCATCCTTTGACTACGCTGGTGCCGGTGACGGCGCCGTAGTGGTCCAGGTTGACGTAGACGGCCTCATCCGTTGTGACCGGCGTTTCCACCGCATGTGCAGGAATCGTAGCAAGGGGAAGCAGCATGGCGAAAGATAGGATACAAGCAATCAAGCGTTTATATTTCTTCATGATAAGAGGCCTCCTTTAGAGTTTTGCTGAGCTGTATCAGGGGCTGTAGTTTTTTTTCGTTTGTGTTTTTCCAGCCATGTTTTCCATCGGATGGAACGCTTAGCTTTGCGGAGCGCCCGGCGGCGCATTTGATTCATGACCAGTTTGTCGCTGAGCACCAGGAGGACAGGCAGAAGGAAAATCACCAGCAGGGTGCTCAGAAGGGCGCCGCGCCCCACCAAGTGCCCCATATCTGCGATGGCGGAAACAGTGGAAACATAGTACAGGCCGTAACCAACGATGGTTAGGATGGAACCGGACGTCAGAATGGACAGGGCACTTTGTGAGATTGCATGGATGGCAGCCTCTTTTTTGGGAAGATGGGTACGCGCTTCCAAATAATTGTTGGTTGTCAGGATGGAATAGTCCACTGTCGCGCCTAATTGTAAACAGCTTACGATGATATATCCCATATAAATCATCTTGTCGCCCGCTAAATAGGGGATCGCCATGTTGAAAAAGATGGCTACTTCGATGGGGATCATTACCACGATAGGAATAATGAATGAGCGGAAGGTCAACAGGACCACCACCGCGACTCCCAAAAGCGAAAGGATATTGACGTAATTGTAGTCGTTGGTGATGATGGTTTGGATATCCTGTGTCGAGGGTGTCGTCCCCACCAGATAGGAGCCCTCTGGATAATAGGATTCGACAATCGAACGCACTTCATCCGTACATTGATAAGCGTACGCGCTTTCGTCCTTGGTCTTAAGGTAGATCATGATGCGGCTGTAATCGTCCGAGTGGAGCTGTCCGGTCAGGGATTCTGGAAGGAAGTCTTCGGGGACCCCTTCTGGCAGCGTATCTGCGAGGGATGTGACGGATTTTACATAATCCAAATCCCGCAGCGATTCGGTCAAAGCGCGTTCCGTTACATTGTTGGTATTGGGGACCAATGCAAGGACCAGGTTGCTGCGGCCGAAGCGGGTATTGATCGCCTGCTCATCCTCATATACCTTTGTTCCAGGGCTGGAGCCCAAGGAGCCGTTCCCGAAAAGGAACTGGTTCATATTCTGCGCGGTAAAGGCCGGAACAACCAGAAGGGCAACCAGGATGAGTACGCCGTAGCGGATCTTAAAGACGGCCTTTCCTAATCCCTTGAAAGAGGGCATAAAAGAGCGGTGGGCGGTTTTTTCGATCTTATCCCCCCAGCGGAGCAATAAGGCAGGCATCAAAAGCAATACCGTTAAAAGGCTGATGACAATGCCTTTTGCCAGGACAAAGCCCATGTCAAAGCCAATTTTAAAGCGCATCAGCATCAACACGAGGAAGCCGACAATGGTCGTTGCGCCGCTGGACAGGATGGAAGTCACAGAGCTGTGAATCGCATTTGCCACAGCTTGCTCGGGCTCTACCCCCGCTTGCCGTTCCCTGGTGAAGGAATGCAGCAAAAAGACGGAATAGTCCATTGCGATGGCCAATTGCAGGATGGCCGCTGTACTAAAGGTGAGAAAGGAGATTTCCCCCAAAAAGATATTGGTACCCATGTTGATGATAATGGCCACGCCCATGATGAATAGGAAGAGGAAGGGTTCAAACCAGGATGTTGTGGTGAGGCAGAGGATCACCGAAATCATAAAAATCCCCATCACCATGGCGATAGCAATTTCACGGGTCAAGGTTTCATCCAGAGATTTGTTTTGTACAGCGGGCCCCATGAAATACCCCTTATCCCCGGTGATGGCTTCGATTTCGTTGAGTGCGTTGTGCGTCTTGGCATCGGAATCGTCCTCATCAAAAATGATATCCATCACGGCGTATCCGTCCTTGTAATAGTCCTCGATCGCCTCGTAATTGATAAAAAGTTCGGATTGATAGACGTCGGCCGCGGTATCCGCCCAGGTGACCATATTGACCCCGTCCACCGCTTCGATACGGTCCTTGTACAGTTTGGCTTCATAAAGGGATACATCACCGACCATAACGCGTGCCGTGCCGGGGTAGCCGAATTCCTCATCCATCACATTCAATCCGGCTTTCGAAGCGGCGTCGTCCGGCAAGTATTTGCTCAAATCATAATTGACCCGGACAAAGCAAAGGGCAATAATGCTGAGGACAACGGCAACGGCAAAAATCTTTTCAATCCATTTGCGTTTTCTGATGACAAAATTGGAAAAACGGTGGACCGTATGTTTTTCCTTTTCCAACTGCAATCGCCTCCTGTGACAAATTGTGGAAATCATTTGGCATTCTGGAACGAATCAGAAATTCTAGATGAAAAATCGGATATTGCACATGATACTGGATAAAAAACAGAATTGTATACCATAAAAATACATATTATATTATTTTTTCTACCTAACATTTTTGAAAATCAAAAGGGATAACCCCTTTGTTCAGTGTTCGCCGGGGCGCTTTGCTTTGGAGAGCTTTTGGCCTCGTTTGCGATACTGCTGCGGGGTCATCCCTGTATACCGTTTGAAAATTTGTATGAAATAGCTTTGGGAGATGAAATGTAAAAAGTTACTGATCTCCAAAAAGCTCTCGTCGGATAGGAGGAGGAGATTCTGCGCTTCGCGCACACGTGCCTGCTGGATGTAAGAGGTAATGGTCGTCCCCGTCTCCTGTTTAAAGCGGCGCGAGAGATACCGGGGGCTCAGCTGCACCTGGTCTGCAAGGATCGAAAGGGAAAGCTCCTCGTGCAAATGATCGGTGATAAATTGAATGCACTGAGTGATGGGAAAGGAATACGCTGTCTGCCGCTGGACATTAGCCACCCGTTCGGTCAGGTCGAATACCATGCGTGCGCACAACATGTAGACATCCTTTACCTCCCCGCAGGTTTCCATCTGCTGCACATATACATCGCTGAGGCGGCATGCAGATTCGGCGCTCAGTCCCCCGGCGATTGCGGCGCGTGAAATTACGGCGGCAATCGCAATGGAGGTATCCTTGCTTTGCCGCAAGGGAGTGGAAGAGAGTGTGCCGGCGGTTCCTGAGAGGTAGGTATCCAATAAGCGTTTTAGTTCAGCGGTATTACCGGTCTGGACGCATTTTGTAAACATTTGCTCGAGCGCAAATGGGACTGGCATATTGGTCAATTCCCGCTGGGAAAAGTAGCTGGATTCCAAGGCGCGGTTGATTGCGTCCTGGGGGATCTGCTGCTGTTGGGCGATAAAAAAATCCGAGATGCCGATACTTTCCCCGAAAATTGTCAGATGGAACATCTGCACATAGCGGATAAACTGTACCGTGTTGTAAACAGGGAGCTGTTTGGCAAGGGTGTAGAGCTTATGCGTATCCTTACAGGGATAAAGCGAAGTCAGGTCACGGATGCTGCCCGGAGAGATCTCCTCCAAAAGCGCTGGTCCCAAAATCAAAAAAAGGGATTGTTCATCCATAGAAAAGGAGATGCAGGCACACAATAAGACCGAATGGTATGTCTGTAGGACCGGGCCTTGTTTCGCGCGTGCAATAAGGGATTCAGAAATGGAGCGCGGGAGGCCGATCTCCTGAAATTCTGGGAGAGAGGGAAAGAAAAGGCGCGTGGCCCCATGGATATCAGCAATTTGAATGGGAATTTGTGATACTTCATAGAGCAATTTGCTGAATTCGCGGATGCGTTCCCAATCGTTATCAAATTTCATAGGTTCTCTCCATTCATCGGTTAGCAAAAGCGTTAGGAAAAGTTCAAAAACCGGTAACATGTTTTTATTTCAAAAATATTATACTATAAACACTCTATTCAATATATTATATATACATGAAAACTATTTGAACAAATTATTGCCAACGGAGGTGTGATATGGAGGTCATCGAATTCAAAAATGTGGTTTGGGATATGACGCGCCGGATTTCCGAATGTATGGATGGGATGTTCCGCCCGATTAGCGAACAATATGGCCTGACACACATGCAGATGCGGATTCTTATGGAGCTTTGGTCCGCGGAGGATTCCCCCACAATCGGCCAGCTTGGGCGCACATTGGGGATGACCAGCGGAAATATGTCCTCCATGTGCAAACGTTTAGAGCAAGAAGGCTTCCTTCTTCGGGTCCGGGATTTACAGGATGAACGTATGGTCAAAATCGCCTTATCTGAGAAGGGGAAGGACACTGTCCGGGCGATTGACCGCCTTGCAGAAGAAAAATATGCCTCCTGCTTAGAGAGGCTTGGACGGGAACGGATGGAGCAAGTTGCCGAAAATTTGCGTGAGATCGATGCGCTACTGCGCGACATGTTGGAAAATCATCAGAAAGGAACAGTCGAATGAAAGAACAGAAATCACCGAAAAAATCATTGATCTATTATTATGTAATTGCGCTCGTGGTGCTTCTTTTATTAAATGCACTGGTATTCCCCAGTATATTTGGCACACGGGTAACCGAGGTTTCTTATGACGCATTCCTGGCCCAACTAGAGGCGGGTAAGATCACCTAGGTGGAAGACCAGGAGGATAAAATTGCTTTTATCGGGCAGGACGAAAATGGAAAAGAAGCCGTATTCGTCACCGGCAAAATGGAGGACAGCGATACGCTGAGCAGCCGCCTGGATGAAGCGGATGTTCAATATGGAAAGGAAATCCCGAAAGAAGAGTCGCCGCTTCTTACGTTTATTCTCTCCTGGGTATTCCCCATTTTGATGTTTCTTATTTTGGGGCAGCTGCTCACCCGCTATATGCAGAAAAAGATGGGCGGCCCCAACGCCATGACCTTTGGCAAGAGCAACGCCAAGATCTATGTGGAGGCGCAAACGGGCAAGACCTTTGACGATGTTGCCGGGCAGGACGAGGCGAAGGAAGCCCTTTCGGAGATTGTGGATTTCTTGCACAATCCATCGAAATATGCAGAGATCGGCGCTTCTCTTCCGAAGGGCGCTTTGCTGGTGGGCCCTCCGGGAACCGGTAAGACATTGCTTGCGCAGGCGGTCGCTGGGGAAGCAAAGGTGCCGTTTTTCTCCATCTCCGGTTCGGAGTTTGTAGAGATGTTTGTCGGTATGGGGGCAGCCAAAGTCCGCGACCTCTTTAAGCAGGCCCAGGAGAAGGCCCCTTGCATTGTGTTTATCGATGAGATCGACACCATCGGAAAAAAGCGCGAGGGCGGCATGGGCGGCAACGACGAACGGGAGCAGACCCTCAACCAGTTGCTTACGGAGATGGACGGCTTTGACGGGAAAAAGGGCGTTGTAATCCTGGCCGCGACCAACCGCCCGGATTCCTTGGACAAAGCGCTTCTGCGCCCGGGCCGTTTTGACCGGCGTATCCCGGTGGAACTGCCGGACCTGGCGGGGCGCGAGGCTATTTTGAAGGTTCACGCCAAAAAGATCAAAGTGGCACCCGACATCGACTACAACGCTATCGCCCGCGCGACCGCAGGCGCTTCCGGCGCGGAGTTGGCGAACATCATCAATGAGGCGGCCTTGCGCGCGGTACGCTGCGGCCATTTCAGCGTGACGCAGGCGGACTTGGAAGAGAGCGTGGAGGTTGTCATCGCCGGTTACCAGCGCAAGAGCGCGGTGATCTCCGCAAAGGAAAAAGAGATCGTCGCTTATCATGAAATTGGACATGCGCTTGTTGCCGCGATGCAGAGCGACTCGGCGCCCGTCCATAAAATTACCATTGTCCCGCGTACATCCGGAGCCCTGGGCTATACCATGCAGGTGGAAGAGGGCGAGCGGGTGCTGATGTCCCGCGAAGAGGCGTACAACAAGATCGCCACGCTGACCGGCGGCCGTGCAGCGGAAGAACTGATCTTTGGCTCGTTTACCTCCGGGGCATCCAACGACATCGAGCAGGCGACTAAGCTTGCGCGCTCCATGGTGACCCGGTTGGGCATGAGCAAGACCTTTGACATGATGGCCTTGGAGACGGTCAGCAATCAATACTTGGGCGGGGACGCCTCCTTGACCTGCTCGCCGGAGACCGCGGCTAAGATCGACGAGGAGGTTTTGGAGCTGATCCGTTCTGCGCACGAAAAGGCGATTGCGATTTTGAAGGAGAATATGGAGAAGCTGCATGAGTTGGCGCACTATCTGTTGGAGAGGGAGACCATCACGGGCGAGGAATTCATGGAGATCCTAAAGAAATAATGGGACAGCGGCCGGGCACAGGTGTTTATGCCCGGCCGCTGCTGCTTTTCCGGATGGGTTTTGCTTTTGTAGAGGGCCTATGGTATAATCAATCCATTCCGCATGGCTGACGCTTGCCGGAAACAGGCAACGTATTTGGATGCGGGCTGGACCGCCCTCTTTTGGGCGGATGCGAATCAAATCGAAAACGGGGGATTCCCCGGGAAATAGGAGTGTATCTATGGCTGAACAGTGGAAAATGGTAATCCCGTGCCTGTTGGGGATCGAAGGACTGGTGGGGGATGAATTGTGCGCGATGGAAGCGCAAAATGTGGAACCGCAGAACGGCCGTGTGTTTTTTACCGGAGATGCGTCGATGCTCGCGCGCGCCAACCTCGGCTCACGGTATGGGGAGCGCGTTCTGATTGAACTGGGGAGCTTCGAGGCGCGCAGTTTTGAAGAACTCTTCCAGGGGGTAAAGGCCCTGCCTTGGGAACAGTGGATCGAAAAAGAGGATGCGTTTCCCGTCAAGGGGCGCTCCCTGAATTCCAAATTAGCCAGCGTCCCAGATTGCCAATCCATCATCAAAAAAGCCGTCGTGGAGCGCCTGAAGGGCAAATACCATCTAAATTGGTTTGAAGAGACCGGGACTCTGCATCAGATTCAATTCCTCATCATGAAGGACCACGTCAGCGTCATGCTGGATACCTCCGGGGCGGGCCTGCACAAGCGCGGTTACCGGGCCAATTCCACAGAGGCGCCGATCAAGGAAACCTTGGCGGCGGCGATGGCGTATCTTTCGCGCGTCCGCCGGGATGGGATTGTGATCGACCCATTTTGCGGCTCCGGTACCATTTTGGTGGAATCCGCGCTTTATGCGAAAAATATCGCTCCGGGGCTGCAACGTTCGTTTACCGCGGAGCGCTGGAAGAATATCCCGTCCGCGGTCTGGCAGCAAGAACGGGCGCGTGCGCGGGACCTGGTGCGCCGGGATGCTTCCTTTGCCGGGTATGGATACGACATCGACGGGGCTGCGGTGAACCTGACGCTGGAAAACGCGCGCAAGGCCGGTGTGATCTCCTGCATCCATGCGGAGAAGCGGGATGTGGCGGATTTCCAACCGCTGGGCGAACGCGGCGACGTCATTTGCAACCCGCCGTATGGTGAGCGCCTGCTGGATATCCGCGCCGCGGAAGAGCTCTATCGGACGATGGGGAAGGTGTTTACCCCCAAGAAAAAATGGAGCTATAACATCATCAGCCCCGATGAGACCTTTGAGGAGTGCTACGGCCGCAAGGCGGACCGCCGCAGAAAGCTTTACAACGGCATGATTAAGTGTCAGTTTTATATGTATTATAAAAGCGGGATTTAGCAGATGGACAGCCAGTCCGCTACGGCAAAAGCGGCTGGTTGCCGAAGCAGAAATGCAAGAAGAGGGCTGGAAATTTCAGGGAGAGTGTGCGGAAAGGCTTTTATAGCGCATGCGGCCGGTTGTAGGAGCAATGGCTTGAAACCGCCATATTTTGTGGACTCCCCTTGGAAATCCGGCCCTGCTTTGCATATTTCTGGGTGAATTGTAAATAATTTATGAAATTGCATTTTTTCGGGAAAAACCCCTTGATTTTTCCTGCGTAAGTGGCTAAAATAGTCTTAGCACTCAGAGATAGCGAGTGCTAAGAACATATCGTTTCAAGCGGCGCGGTCAAAGCGTCGAGCAGTTTGAAAGGGTATGCATGGATTTTGTAGGATCTATTTCTGAAGGAGGAAATTTAAATGACAATCAAACCGTTGGCAGACAGAGTTCTGATTAAGATGGAAGAAGCAGAAGAGACCACAAAGAGCGGCATCATCCTGGCAGGTTCCGCGAAGGAGAAGCCGCAGGTTGCGGACGTCATCGCAGTGGGCCCCGGCGGTATGGTAGACGGCAAGGAAGTCGTTATGAATGTCAAAGTGGGCGATCGTGTCATCACCAGCCAGTATGCTGGTACGAACGTCAAGATGGACGGAGAGGAATACACCATCGTCCGTCAGAGCGACATCCTGGCAGTGGTTGAATAAATAAGTATTTAAGAGAATTTATAGTATCATATTTGGAGGAATAGACTATGGCAAAGCAGATCATCTATGGCGAAGAAGCAAGAAAAGCTCTGCTGAGCGGCATCAATCAGCTCGCAGATACCGTGAAGATTACGTTGGGACCTAAGGGCCGCAACGTTGTGTTGGATAAGAAGTTCGGAGCTCCGCTCATCACGAACGACGGCGTGACCATCGCAAAGGAAATTGAGCTGGACGACGCATTCGAGAATATGGGCGCACAGCTCGTGAAGGAAGTTGCCACCAAGACGAACGACGTCGCTGGCGACGGCACCACGACCGCAACGCTGCTGGCACAGGCTTTGATCCGCGAAGGCATGAAGAATGTCGCAGCTGGCGCAAACCCGATGGTGCTGCGCAAGGGCGTACAGGACGCTGTAGACACAGCTGTGGATGCTCTTCGCGAGCATTCCAAGAAGGTTACCTGCTCCGACGACATCGCCCGTGTTGCAACGGTTTCCGCTTCGAATGAAGAAGTTGGCAAGCTGATTGCGGACGCAATGGAGAAGGTCACTTCCGACGGCGTCATCACCGTGGAAGAGAGCAAGACCGCTCTGACGGACTGCGACGTTGTGGAAGGTATGATGTTTGACCGCGGCTATATCAGCCCCTACATGGCGACCGATACCGACAAGATGGAGGCTGTCCTGGACGACGCCTACATCCTGATCACCGATAAGAAGATCTCCAACATCCAGGAAGTCCTGCCGCTCCTCGAGCAGATCGTACAGGGTGGCAAGAAGCTGCTGATCGTTGCAGAGGATGTTGAGGGCGAGGCGCTCACAACCCTGATCCTGAATAAACTGCGCGGCACCTTCAATTGCGTTGCAGTCAAGGCTCCGGGCTTTGGCGACCGCCGCAAGGAAATGCTGCAGGATATCGCCGTGCTGACCGGCGGCCAGGTGATCTCCTCCGAGCTTGGCTTGGAGCTGAAGGACACCACGATTGCCCAGCTGGGCCGTGCACGCCAGGTCAAGGTGGACAAAGAGAACACCATCATCGTTGACGGCGCTGGCAACCCGGACGACATCAAGGCGAGAGTCCATCAGATCCGTAGCCAGATCGAGACCACCACGTCTGATTTCGACCGCGAGAAGCTGCAAGAGCGCTTGGCAAAGCTTGCTGGCGGCGTAGCGGTCATCCGCGTAGGCGCTGCAACAGAGATTGAGATGAAGGAGAAGAAGCTCCGCATCGAGGACGCTTTGGCGGCAACGAAGGCGGCTGTGGAAGAAGGCATCGTAGCAGGCGGCGGCGTTGCTTTGATCGATACGATTCCGGCGGTTGCAAAGCTGTTGGAGAGCGTTGAGGGCGACGAGAAGACCGGCGTGCAGATCGTGCTGAAAGCGCTGGAGGAGCCGGTTCGCCAGATTGCGGCGAACGCTGGCGTCGAAGGATCTGTCATCGTGGAGAACCTCAAGAAGGAGTCCAAGGTCGGCTATGGCTATAATGCATTGACCGGCGAGTATGGCGACATGATCTCCTTTGGCATCGTTGACCCGACGAAGGTTACCCGTTCCGCACTGCAGAACGCAGCTTCCGTCGCACAGACAGTTCTCACCACCGAGAGCCTTGTAGCGGACAAGAAAGAGCCGGTTCCGCCGGCTGCTCCGGCTGATGCGGGCATGGGCGGCATGTATTAATCCAAATTGCAATAAGAAGTTTTGGACCCTGGGTTTCACTTTTGCGGAACCCAGGGCTTCTTTATTATTTTAGATGTAAATTTATGACCGCGGCGCCGTTTATCCAAACGGTGGGAAGTCCGGCTAGAAAGAGCATGTTTCCACGCTCTTGGACCTGTGATAAGATAGGGACAATGAAACACAAATCAAATTTTAGAGGGGGACAAATGTGAATTGGATTGACGAAGTGCATATGAGGCTTAAAAGAAAGAATAAAATTTTATTTGCAAAGGATTCAGAATACTTACAGGATCTGGCGTCGCTGTTTCAAGAACAGGAACATCGGGTTATGGCGTTGTGGGCTTTTGAATTTGCCGCTGAAACGGTTGCAAACCTAGAAGAAAAGTATCCGGATGAGAGACGGCCGCGCGAGGCTTTGGAAGCTGTCCAAGCTTGGGCGGCCGGAAAAATCAAGATGCGTCCGGCCCAACAAAAAATTTTATCCTGCCATACCTTTGCAAAGGAGATCGCTTGTAAAGAAGATATTGCGATGTGTCACGCCGTCGGGCAGGCGTGTGCGGTTGTCCATACGGCCGGACATGCGATTGGTTATCCCATATACGACCTTACTTCCATTATTTACAGATATGGAATAGAGGACGCTTCCAAAATAGTTGAAGAAAGAAAACAAACGTATATAAATCGCTTGCTTTATTGGAAGGAACATTTGGACACATATAAAGGGGAATGGGCAGAATTTATGCGCAAATAGTATCTTATTCATCGAACAGATACAACAGAAATGGCGTCGCAAGAACGCCGAAAAGGCTCTCTATTTGGAGCATGGCTTGCCATCGAAATGGCTGATGAAACAAGCCGATTCAAGTCTGTGTTTAGGCAGTTGCACAGCGTGCAACTCATGCAAACGCGCAGGAGGAACCCAAATAGAGCGTGATAGAAATAAATTTGATGAGGTATTAAAAATGAACATTGAAAAAGTAGAAAAGAATCATGAAGTGTGCGCCATAATCTACAGCGAGGAAATCGTTATCACAGATCCACAATCTGCGTTAGATATATTGATGCGCGCAAAATATGAAGTGGGTACCAAAAATATCGTCATAGATAAAAAGCTGATTGCAGAGGATTTCTTTATCCTTCGCACAGGGCTTGCAGGGGAGATTTTACAAAAATATATAAACTATGGAGGACGTATCGCGATTTATGGGGACTACTCCCACTATACCAGCAAACCACTCAAGGATTTCATTTATGAGAGTAATAAGGGAAAAGATGTGTTTTTTGTGTCTACTCAAAAAGAAGCCATTGAGATGCTGACTCGGTAAATGTTTGTTTATCGGGAGAACAGCAGAGCGGATTAGGCTAGCCAATGATCCGGTTGGACGGTCTGTTTTGTATACTGTTGTTTCCAATCTTCTTGCTTTCTGGTGGCAAAAATGGGGTGGAACAAACGAAAAGGCAGCGTCTTGAGGTGATGGAAGATCACTTGGTTCTATACGCCTTGTCCCAACCATCCATTTGGTGATCGTCACGACCTTGTCCAAATTTTCCCATAGACTTGTTACAGATTTGTAAGCATTGCTCGAAAATGGACCTTTTTCACGATTGAAGAAGCCTGAATCGCCCTTAGAACGTCCCGGCTAGGAGAAAGGAGTAGCTTTTCAAAAGAGGCCGAAATCCGCCTTCCCTGTCTTTTTCCGCGGTTTGAGGAAACCGGCCGGGTATGGTAAGATAGGCACATCACCGGAAAGGAGGTGCGACAATGGGAGGAAGTTCCATTTTTTGGCTTGTGGTCATCGTCATCGCCGTTGTAGTTGAGGCGTGTACCGTGCAGTTGGTTTCCGTTTGGATGGCAATTGGCGGTGTAGGAGCGCTGATCGCTGGCCTGTGCGGAGCGCCGTTTTGGGTACAGACGGCTGTATTTGCCGGCGTCACGGCTTTGGCGCTCTTGATCAGCCGCCCCATGGTCAAAAAGGTGATGCACTTTCAAAAGGTGGACACAAATGCAGGACGCTACATAGGGAAAACTGGCATTGTCACAGCGCGGATCGATAACACGGAAGGGATCGGCCAGGTGACCGTGCTCGGCAGCGTCTGGACAGCGCGTTCCGCCGACGGCTCCGTGTTGCCGGAAGGAGAGAATGTCGTCATCAAAGCGATCGAAGGGGTAAAACTGATTGTAGAACCGGAGAATCACTATCTGAAGACCGAATAACGACGAACTTAACGAGAGAAGAACAAAGGAGAATGGTTTATGCCATATGTAATTGCGATACTTGTTTTACTGCTGATTGTGATCATCATTGCCAATATCAAAATCGTTCCGCAGGCCCATGCGTATGTCATGGAGCGTCTGGGCGCGTACCATGTGACCTGGGAGACCGGCCTGCATGTCAAGATTCCGTTCCTGGATAAGATTGCCAAAAAGGTTTCTTTAAAGGAGCAGGTGATCGATTTCCCGCCCCAGCCGGTGATCACGAAGGACAACGTGACCATGCAGATTGATACGGTTGTGTATTTCCAGATCACGGACCCGAAGCTCTATGCATACGGTGTGGAAAGCCCGATTTCCGCAATCGAAAACCTGAGCGCGACCACCCTGCGCAACATCATCGGCGATCTGGAGCTGGACCACACGCTGACCTCCCGCGATGTCATCAATACGCAGATTCGCCAGATATTGGACGAGGCGACCGATCCCTGGGGGATCAAAGTCAACCGCGTGGAATTGAAGAATATCCTGCCGCCGGCGGAAATCCAGGATTCCATGGAAAAGCAGATGAAGGCCGAGCGTGAGCGCCGCGCCAAGATCTTGGAAGCAGAAGGCCAAAAGCGCAGCGCAGTCCTGATTGCAGAGGGTGAAAAGGAGTCTGCCATCCTGCACGCGGAAGCGTTGAAGGAGGCTAAGATCCGCGAGGCGCAGGGCGAGGCGGAGGCCATCCTCTCGGTGCAGAAAGCCCTGGCTGACAGCATTAAGATGTTGAATGAGGCAAATCCGGGCGAGGGCGTTATCGCGATCAAGAGCTTGGAGGCGTTCGAGAAAGCGGCGGACGGCAAGGCGACCAAGATTATCATCCCATCCAATTTGCAATCGCTCGCGGGCTTGGCGACCTCCCTCAAGGAGTTTGTGTCGGATGATACAAACCTTGCAAAATAACCCATCGTTGCGTCAGAATATACAAAATGGAGGAGAAAAAGCTGGAAACATCATCTGAACTGGACGAAAACACGAATTCCCTGGAAATAGCTTGCTTTTGTACGGAAAATATCCTAAAATAGATGTAGAATTTTGCGTGCCGGCCGTGGCGTCCGGAAAAGCCGGAGGCAGAAAAGGAGACGGAGGTATAGCAATGAAGAGGATTTCCGTTCGCAAAGGGGCGTTCGTGATTCGCCGGATGGGTGTATCCATGTCCATTTTTGCATAAAAAGATAGGCTGCGTCGTTTTGCCGTCGCAGCCTTGTTTTTATGTCTTCCTGCGGATGGAAATCTTCAGACTTTTAAGAAACAGGAGCGTGTAAAAGTATGGCAGTCAAAAAAGTGGCAGTGATTATGGGCAGCGACAGCGACTTCCCCACGGTTTCCGCAGCAATCAAACGCCTCAAAGCGCTGGAGATCCCGGTGGAGGTACACGTGATGTCCGCGCACAGAACGCCCCATGCGGCGGCGGAATTTGCACAGAATGCGGTGCAGAACGGCTTTGGTGTGATTATCGCAGCAGCAGGCAAGGCGGCGCATCTGGGCGGTGTGCTGGCGGCCCACACCACCCTTCCGGTGATTGGCATCCCGATCAAGTCCTCGACCTTGGACGGTTTGGATGCACTCTTGGCAACCGTACAGATGCCCAGCGGAATCCCGGTGGCGACGGTTGCAATCGACGGCGCCGACAATGCAGCGATTCTGGCTGCACAGATGCTGGCCCTCTCGGATGAGACGCTGGCGGCAAAGCTCCTGGAGATGAAGCAGCAGATGGCGGACGGCGTGGCAAAAAAAGACGCCGCCATCCAGGAAAAAGTGGCGGAACTTTAATATTGTGAGACCGGCGTTGCCGGAGAGGAGTAACGTATGAACAAAAACAGCTATAGCGATCGGTATAAAGAGGCGGGCGTGGATGTAACCGCCGGCTACAAAGCGGTAGAATTGATGAAGAGCCATGTGGCGCGTACGCAGATCCCCGGCGTTGTCTCCGGGATCGGCGGCTTTGGCGGGCTGTTTCAGCCGAATCTCAGCGGGATGAAGGAGCCGGTACTCGTGAGCGGCACGGACGGCGTGGGCACGAAGCTCAAGATCGCCTTCCTGCTCGATAAGCACGACACCGTCGGCATCGACTGTGTGGCCATGTGTGCGAACGATGTAGTTTGCTGCGGCGCGAAGCCGCTGTTTTTCCTGGACTATGTGGCTGTGGGGAAGAACGTGCCGGAAAAGGTGGCGGCGATCGTCTCCGGCGTGGCGGAGGGCTGCGTGCAGTCCGGCTGCGCATTGATCGGCGGTGAGACCGCGGAAATGCCCGGCTTCTATCCGGTGGATGAATACGACCTGGCGGGCTTCTGCGTGGGCATTGTGGACCGGGAAAAGATCGTCGACGGATCCAAATTGGAGGCGGGCGATACCTTGATCGGGCTTCCCTCCTCCGGCGTACACTCCAACGGTTTTTCCCTTGTGCGCAAGCTCTTTGCAATCGATGAAGAGAATGTCCGGCTCTATGTACCGGAGCTGGGGGGAACGCTCGGCGAGACGCTGCTGACCCCGACGAAGCTCTATGTGAAGCCGGTGCTTGCGCTGCTGGAGCGCTGCGAGGTCAAGGCGATTTCCCACATCACCGGCGGCGGGTTCTTTGAGAATATCCCGCGCATGCTCAAAAACGGCCTGACGGCAAAGATCGATACCGCTTCGATCCCGAAGCTCCCGATTTTTGACCTGATGCAGAAGACGGGCGCCATTCCCACCCGCGAGATGTACAACACCTTCAACATGGGCGTGGGAATGTGCATCGCCGTGGCAAAGGACCGGGTGGATACCGCGTTGGCGGCCCTCAAAGAGGCTGGCACCGATGCGTTCGTCATGGGCGAGGTGGTCCCCGGTGAGGAGGGCGTCGTCCTATGTTAAACATCGCCGTTCTGGTTTCCGGGGGCGGCACCAACCTACAGGCGCTGATTGACGCCCAAGCGACCGGGCAGATACAAAATGGTGCCATTTCGCTGGTGATTTCCAGCCGAACGGACGCCTTTGCGCTGGAACGCGCTAAGAAGGCGGGGATTCCCACCCGTGTATTGCTGCGCAAAGGGTTTGCAGAGCAGGCGGATTATGACGCCGCTCTGCTTGCCCTGCTGAAGGAATTCCAAATTCAGCTGGTTGTGTTGGCGGGCTTTATGACCATTATCAGCGAGACGGTCATCCGGCAATATGAGAATCAAATCATCAATGTACATCCGGCCCTGATCCCATCTTTCTGCGGGCCGGGATTCTACGGGCTGCATGTCCATGAAGCGGCCCTGGAAAAGGGCGTCAAGGTGAGCGGCGCGACGGTGCATTTCGTGAATGAAGTGTGCGACGGCGGCCCGATCATCTTGCAGAAGGCGGTGGAGGTGCTTCCGGACGATACGCCGGAAACGCTGCAACGCCGGATCATGGAGCAGGCGGAGTGGAAGCTCCTGCCGCGGGCGGTCGAGCTGTTCTGCGCAGGAAAGATTGTTGTGGAAAACGGCAGGACCAGGATCTTGGATTAAGGGAAAGGACGGAACGAACATGGTAACGAAGAATTTGGCGGAGGAGCTGTACTCCAATTCCTATCCGGGGCGCGGCATTGTGCTGGGCCGCAGCGCGGATGGCAAACATGCAGTGATTGCGTATTTCATTATGGGCCGCAGCGAAAACAGCCGCAACCGTGTCTTTGTGCAAGATGGAGCAGGGATTAAGACAAAGGCCTTTGATGAAAGCAAAATGGTGGACCCGTCCCTCATCATCTATTCGCCCGTCCGCGTTTTGGAAAAGACGACTGTGGTGACGAACGGCGACCAGACGGACACCATCTATGACTTTTTGCAGCAGGGGAAGAGCTTTGAGGACGCGCTGCGCACGCGGACGTTTGAGCCGGACGGCCCGAACTTTACCCCGCGCATTTCGGGCGTGGTGGAGCTGGAGACGAATTGCTACAAGCTCTCCATTTTGAAGAGCGCGGATGGGGATGAATCCTCGACCCGCCGCTATTTCTTTGACTACGATGCGCCGCGCGCTGGCGAGGGCCATTTCATCCATACCTATGAGGGGGATGGAAACCCGCTGCCATCTTTTGAGGGCGAGCCGACCCAGGTCAAGCTGGAAGGGGACATCGACGCCTTTACCGCGATGGTATGGAATGCTTTGAATGCAGATAATAAAGTATCCCTGTTTACCCGTTACATCGATTTAGCGACAGGGGAGACAGAAACCCGGATCGTGAACAAGAATCAGGAATAGGAGGAGTATAAAATGGCAAACGAACTCTTGTTGAAATATGGGTGCAACCCGAATCAGAAGCCGTCCCGCATTTTTATGAAGGACGGCGGCGAATTGCCGATCGAGGTCCTCAACGGCAAACCCGGCTATATCAATTTCCTGGATGCGTTCAATAGCTGGCAGTTGGTCAAGGAGCTGAAAGAGGCCACCGGCCTTCCGGCAGCGGCTTCCTTTAAGCATGTCAGCCCGGCGGGAGCGGCGGTTGGCCTGCCGCTGAGCGATGTGGAAAAGAAGATCTATTTTGTGGACGACCTGGAACTGTCCCCGATTGCGAGCGCTTATGCACGCGCACGCGGTGCAGACCGCATGTCCTCCTATGGCGACTGGGCGGCGCTGTCCGACGTCTGCGACAAAGAAACCGCGACGCTGTTGGCCCGCGAGGTATCCGACGGCATCATCGCCCCCGGTTATACCGACGAAGCGCTGGAAATCCTCAAGACGAAGCGTAAGGGCAACTACAATGTGGTGAAGATCGACCCGGACTATAAGCCTGCTCCGGTGGAGTGCAAGGATGTATACGGTGTCACGTTTGAGCAGGGCCGCAATGAGGTCAAAATCGACGAAGCCATGCTCTCCAATGTGGTGACGGACAACAAGAATATCCCTGAAGATGCAAAGCGCGACCTGCTGATTTCCCTGATTGCGCTGAAATACACGCAGTCCAACTCCGTCTGCTACGCAAAGGGCGGCCAGGTGATCGGCGTGGGCGCTGGCCAGCAGTCCCGTATTCATTGCACCCGTTTGGCGGGCAATAAGGCGGATATCTGGTTCCTGCGCCAGCATCCGAAGGTGCTCGGCCTGAAATTTAAAGAGGGCATCCGCCGTCCGGACCGCGACAACACCATCGACGTCTATATCTCCGACGAATACATGGACGTGCTGGCGGACGGCACTTGGGAGAACCTCTTTGCAGAAAAGCCCGAGCCGCTGACCCGCGAGGAGAAGCGCGCCTGGCTGGATACGCTGACCGGCGTTTCCCTGGGGTCCGATGCGTTCTTCCCGTTCGGAGATAACATTGAACGCGCCCATAAGACGGGCGTGCAGTATATTGCAGAGCCGGGTGGCTCGATCCGCGACGACAATGTCATCGAGACCTGCAATAAGTACGGCATTGCAATGGCCTTTACCGGCGCGCGCCTGTTCCACCATTGATGCATCGGAGGGGTTAAGATGAAAATTTTGGTCATTGGCGGAGGCGGGCGCGAGCACGCGATTATCCGCAAGCTGAAGGAAAGCCCGAAGGTGGAAAAGCTCTATTGTGCGCCCGGCAACGGCGGCATTTCCAAGGACGCCGAATGTGTGGCCATCTCCGCAATGGATTTGGATGGAGCGGTCGCCTTTGCAAAGGACAACCAGATCGATTTGGTCTTTGTCGCACCGGATGATCCGCTTGCTGCGGGGATGGTGGACCGCTTCGAAGCAGCGGGCATCCCGGCCTTTGGCCCGAATGCCGCGGCAGCCCAGATCGAGAGCAGCAAGGTCTTTTCGAAAAATTTGATGAAGAAATACCACATTCCCACTGCACGGTATGAGGTGTTCAGCGATCCCAAGGAGGCGGTCGCTTACATTGAGAAGAACAACCAGTTCCCGATCGTCGTCAAGGCGGACGGCCTTGCACTGGGCAAGGGGGTACTGATTGCGGCGAACCTGGAAGAGGCGAAGGACGCTGTCAAAAAGATCATGGAGGACAAGGCGTTCGGCGCATCCGGCAACCAAGTGGTTGTCGAAGAATTCCTCACCGGCCCGGAGGTCTCCGTATTGGCGTTTACAGACGGCAAATGTGTGAAGCCGATGGTATCCAGCAAGGACCACAAGCGTGCCTTAGACAACGACCAGGGCCTGAATACGGGCGGTATGGGAACGATCAGCCCGAACCCCCACTACACGGAGGAGATGGCACAGACGTGCATGGAGACCATCTTCCTGCCGACCATCCGTGCGATGCAGGCGGAAGGCCGTCCCTTCAAGGGATGCCTGTATTTCGGCCTGATGCTGACGCCGGACGGCCCGAAGGTGATCGAATACAATTCCCGCTTTGGCGACCCGGAGGCCCAGGTGGTGCTTCCGCGAATGAAGACCGATCTGGTGGATGTGATGCAGGCGGTCATCGAAGAGCGCTTGGAAGAGCAGCCCATCGAGTGGTACGATGGGGCGGCAGCCTGCGTGGTGATGGCTTCGGGCGGATACCCGGGCTCGTACCCGAAGGGGTTGGAGATCACCGGTTTGGATGAGAATGGACAGGTCGATGGCGCGGTGGTCTATCATGCGGGCACCAAGCTGGAAAATGGCAAATTTTACACAAACGGCGGCCGTGTGTTGGGCATCACAGCAAGGGGAGCAACCTTGGATGAAGCGCTCCAGAAAGCTTATGCTGCGGTAGAGAAAATTCATTTTGATGGCGCACATTATCGCCATGATATTGGAAAAATTGTAAAATAAAGAACCAAGCGCCGCCTGTGCAGATTTTTATCTGTACAGGCGGCGCTTTTGTGGATAAGAGTACAGAACTTATGAAAATAAAGCACTCCCAACGGGCCGTTTGTGTAACCGCCTGTTAGGAGTGCTTCGATTTATTAAGAATGTAGGAGGAAAAAAGCAAGATAGAAAATTCCTACCCCTCGGCCAGATCGGGTCAACCACAGGCCAACGACTGGGCGGAGGGGGAATGTGCCAGCGCTTTTTCTGGGGATGCCTGCACAAATTGGACGATTTGCTTGGTGATAGCGGCATGGCCTTTCTCGTTAGGATGGATGCCATCCGCACAGAAGCAGGATTGATAGTGGCACATCTCTAAAAAGTCCGAGGTGATGTCGATCAGCGGGACGTTTTCTTCGTTTGCAACGCGATATACCGCCATATTGTACATTTCGTGCCAACGGTAGATATGCGCTTCATCGCCCAAAAAACGCAGGATAGCGTCAGAATCCAACCCCTGTGTAATCCAGTGGAAATACCGCTCCGCATCAATTGGGGGAAGGGAAAGCAACACAGGTACGCCGCCATTTTCACGGATTAGCCGGATCATCTCGCGATAAGTGCCGATGAAAGAATGCAATGGCGTTTTGCTCCGTTGGGGAGCAGTTGGCGCTTTGGATACCTCAGCCCAATCAAAATCACAGTCGTTTCCGCCAAATTCTAAGACGATATAGTCATAGTCCGGAATCTTGTCCAGATGCTTCTTTACAAGTTCCAATCCCTTTGTGACCGTACATCCGAATTTTGCATAGTTGGTCACAGAAAGCGAGAAGATATTAGCCAATTGATCGGCAAAACCATTTTTAAGAAGGCTATATTTCTGTTTGACGTGATCGAAGACAACACCTTTTGCCACCGAATCACCAAATACACAGATCTTATTAGGCATAAAAGCACCTCTAAACATCATCTAGTTTTTAATACTATATATCATAATCTAGATAATGTCAAGTGATTGAAAATAAACTTATTTATATTATTTGCAATTCTAGAGATGCTTTTATTTTTTACTCCTCGATCAATGGATATACATGCTGGCCATTATTTTGTAAGGGTGGCCATTTTTCCAACCAGAGAAGAATTCCGGGTAGCGGATACGTTGTTCAAGAATAGGACATCCTGCACACCGTTTGTTTTGACAAAGTCCTGGATGTTGCCGTTCCAATAGCGGTAATCAATCACATGGACCGTTTGGTAGTTGGCTGCTAGGAAGGGGATAAAGGCATTTCCAAACGATTCTTTAATCACCAGGCAGGAGGAACCGTCTGTCAGGTCGGAATTCTGGATGATGGTGTAAGGATTGTCCCCGCCGATGAAGGTGCTGTATTTGGTGGAGGTTGCCCAGTCGGTCACATCCGAGATCAACGGCCAATTGTATGTGTTGCCGTTTCGGTCGGTATACTGCATCTTGATATTCCCCGGGGGGACGTAGGCCACCACGGTATCCGGATTCTGTGCCAAGGCGGGATTCTTATTGGTATCGGAATAGAACGCTCCCAGGAACCCGCTAAACTCCTTTTTCTCGCATTGAGAAAGCTCCAACGGTGTGATTCCCTTTACATCTGCAAACGACCGATAGGCGTAATATGCCCCCAGCGCGGTCCAGTGATGGTCTGTGCGGAAATAGATATATTCATCCGAATGGGCCTTTAGCGTATCGTAGATCTGTACCGACTTGATGGAAGGGGTAAGGGAACCGCTGATATACGCAATGGCGTCCTTTTGTGAAGAGGTATTGAGGCCCTGCCGGAAACTATCCGGCAGCATGATGTCCATGCTGGTGGGGATGACCATGTCGTAAACTTGTGCTGTGCCCTCAAGGGTTTGCGCGGTATGGTTGAGCATCCCGATATATTGATCGGCTACATCTTTGGAAAAGTTGTAGTATTCATAACCGCTGTCCCCAACGATCAGCACGGCTCCAAGGCTCTGCGTGACCTCCCCGGTGACATCTTTTTCTGGGGCCGGCGCTTCCGAAGAAACATCCGGTGCGGAAGAGGGTTCCTCTGGTGCAGAAGTGCTCTCGGCCGTTTCCGGTGCGGAAGAGGATTCCGGGGAGGAAGACGGCCGCGAAGGCGCGGAGGGAATGGCATCGCCCTCTTCCACATCCCCGCTCACCTGTACCGGATGAAGCCCGTATAGCTGTCTTAGATAGCTGTTGCCGGTGATGAATGTATCGCGAAAAGGGAAAGTATCGGAGAACCAAAGGTCGATTTGATCGAAGTAGCTGCCGTCGAAGAGCGCCTGAAGGCTAAAAGGGGGGAATTTGGTCAGTTCCCGCTTTTCGAACTCCGAATAGGTTGGGCGCAAGGGGATGATCCATGAGATCACGGTCAATAGGCCCAAGGATAGGAAAAAAAGCAAAATTTTCCTAGAGTGGAAGGAAAGATTCTTTTTCATGAATATACCTCCCCTTAAAACTGGAAATACAGGAATGGATTATAGCTGTTGCCCACTAAGGCGGCCGTGGAGAGCAAAAGCAGAAGCGGAGGGACAAACATTTGCAGTGCATTATACGCATAAGCTGTCCGTAGGCCGCCGGAAGAGAACCTCTCCCCCAAAGCCTTGAGCAAGGGGGTGGTGGCGATCACCGCCGCAATCAGGAAGAATACATAGTTCAAGAAAACGGTGTTGAATTCAAAATTGGTCAGCGGGTTCCCATTTGCGCCAAACATGCCGCCCAATACGGCGTTCAGTAACACCGGTTGCCGGAAACGGAAGATCGCCCAGCCAAAGAACACGACAATCAAGAGGTAAAGATGCGAAAATATGACGGGGATACGTTCCAATATCCTCCCAAGGAAGAGACGTTCTGCTGCGATAAATACGAAGAAATAAAGCCCCCAGAGTACAAAATTCCAGCTGGCGCCATGCCACAATCCCGTCAGGAACCAGACAAAAAAGAGGTTGGCAATGGTGCGGGGAACACCGTGGCGGTTGCCGCCCAGCGGGATGTAGACATAATCGCGGAAGAAGGAGCCAAGGGAGATATGCCAACGGCGCCAGAATTCGGAGACTGAACGGGAGAGATATGGATAATCGAAGTTTTCCTTATAATGGAATCCAATCATCAGTCCCATGCCGATGGCCATGTCGGAGTAGGCGGAAAAATCGAGATAAATCTGAAGCATGAAGGCAAAGACCCCCAGCCAGAGGGAGAGCACAGGGCGCGCTTGTATAGTGGCCAGATTTTGCGCAAGAGAAGCAGCATTTGAGGCAACTGCATCGGAGAGGATCAGGGTATCGGCTAAGGCGCCGCAGCTATTGGCAAGGAGCGCTTTTTTTGCCAATCCGGTGCAAAACCGGCTGATTCCGCGGCTGATCTCCGCTTTTGTCGCCCTTCGAGAGAGGATTTCCTGGTTGACATCCTGGTAGCGGACAATTGGCCCAGCAATACATTGATGGAACAAACTGACATACATCAATAGCAGCCAAAATTTCTTTTGCGCTTTCACTTCTCCGCGGTACACGTCGACCACATAGGAAATCAATTGGAATGTGTAGAATGATATGCCGATCGGCAACGCAATTTGAGGGATGACGGAGGGAAACCCTGTCAATTGATGGAGTGTTTCCGCAAGGAAGCCTGTATATTTAAAGGCCCCGAGAAGCCCTAAGCTGACCACCAGGGAGCCGATCAAAGCGCCTCTGGCTAAAGCAGGACTTCTTCGATCCCTACCTATTTGGATTAAGCGGGCGAAGAACCAATCGGCGAAGGCCATCCCAATTAAGAGGAATACATAGACGGGTTCCCCCCATGCATAGAAGAATAGGGAAAACAGGAGCATAATGATGTTCCGCGTGCGGATGGTTTTTGCCAAGGAGTAGAATAGCAAATTGAGGGGAAGAAAAACAAATAAAAAAAACAGATTGGAGAAGACCATAAATCACAACTCTTTCATGTAAATTGGGGGATATAGTATAGATGGATTTGGAAGGGAAAAAGACGAGTTTTTCCCGTAAAATTTTTATAAGCCCTGCCTCTTCTTAACCTTTTCTTATTGTACCATGTTTGCATCGGAAGAACAGCAGCAAGAACTCTATTTTCAAAAATCAGACGATAAAATCTTTTCAGCATCCTATTTATGAAATTGTGGACTTTTTCGTATGTGCATTTAAGAGGGATTTTTAGGCAGCAAAAATGCGGCGGGTCCGCTCATTTTCCCCGCCGCATGGAACGATGGACTATTTCAAAGATACGCCAGCTTTGCGCAACGCATTTTGTAAAGCATCCGCATCCATTTGATATTGATGAACCGCCATCCCCAAATTGCTTGCTGCTTCGATGTTTTCGAGACGGTCGTCAATGAAGAAACATTCCTCTGGGATTAGATGATAGCGCTCACAAAGAAGTTGAAAAATGGCTGGGTCAGGTTTCACCAACTTTTCGTCGGCGGAGACGATACAGCCGTCCAACAGCGGGAAGATTGGGATACAGGAACAGTATTGATAAAAGCTGGAGGCGGCATTCGAGAGGATATATAGGCGGTATCCGTTTTCCTTCATTTGTTTGCCGAGCGCGTTGGTCTCTGGGATGATGGTCAGTTGATCGAACCAGTGGCAAAAAAGCTCTTCTGTACGGGCACGCAGGGAGGCTGGCAGCCGTTCGCAGATCTGGCGGAGAGCAGCCTGCGGTTCGATGGTCCCTTGATCCAATAGTGGCCATTCAGGGCCGCCAAAGAGTTCCGTACAAACTTGAGCAGCTTCAGAAGGGTCCGGAAAAAAACGCCGGGTATATTCCATCGGTTGGTAGTCAATCAACACATTTCCCATATCAAAAACAATATTTCGAATCATTTCACTTTCCTCCTTAGCAATTTATTTTCCCATCCAGTCTATTATAACATATCAAAGGCCAAAGAACCTTATCCAAAACAGGACTCCTGAACGATCGACCATGGTTCCATGCCCTCCCATCGGACGAGGAAGGGGAACAGCAAGCCATTGACAAAACCATTCCCGGTGAAGTTATTATAGCATGAACCGCTTAAAAAACGAAGAATGATCTGATTTACAGGGCGCTTTCCAAAAAAATGGCAATGTTACGGATGGTCCGTTCATCGATAAAATGCTCGATACGCTCTACTTGTTCCAGTTCGTTGTCCGAATGATTGATATAGCAAAGGAACTGGTTTAGCAGGTTGTGCCGGTATAGGAGATAGTCTCCCAGAGCGATTCCCTCCGGCGTTGGACGGATACATCCGTACCGCTCCGCCTGGACAAGGCCGGACTCTTTCAAATGATCCACCATTTTGGATGCGGATGACGGCTTGACATTGAGATGTTTGGCCAAAAGATGGACGCGCGTATATCCTTCTTCCCGGCTTAGCCGGCAAATCATCTCCAAATAATCTTCCATGGCGGCCGTCAGCTTATTTTGTTCGGCCAATTCGTATCCCTTTTGCGTATGGAATTTGGACGGCACATCCATGCCCACACCTCCCCCTGGAACATATCCTTCCATAGCGCATATATTAGCAGCAGGAAAGAAAGTTTCCACATCCTAATACTTATTTTGAGGTGAATACACTTATGATTCAGATAGATTCCCTGGCCAATTTACAGGTGGGGGAGCGTGCGCGTGTAGCATCGCTGCTGTCCAGAGGAAGTATGCGCAGAAGGTTACAGGACATTGGCCTAATTGAAGGGACTGAGGTCGAGTGCGTTCAAAAAAGCCCTGCAGGAGACCCTGTGGCTTATCGGATTCGCGGCGCGTTGATCGCGCTGCGGTCGGAGGATTCTTCCAATATTTTGGTAGCGAGCAATGGATGAGCTTGCTGCCTGCTTGCCGGGAGGCGGGGAGAGGCTTCCCGCCTCCCGTTGTATATCCAAATGACAAATGGGGTGATGAAATTGGGGCTGACCAGCAGGTCCACAGGAATCAAAGCGGTGGATATGGGATTGGTGATAAAAAGGCAGAGCGGGGAGGACCGTGTGATCGCCTTGGCTGGGAATCCGAATGTAGGGAAAAGTACCGTATTCAATGAATTGACGGGAATGAACCAACATACAGGAAACTGGCCTGGCAAGACGGTGACCAACGCGCAAGGGACATGTACATACCGGGGGCGTCCTTTTATCCTGGTGGACATTCCCGGGTGCTATTCCCTAATGGCGCATTCTGCGGAGGAAGAGGTGGCAAGGGACTTCTTGTGCTTTGGGCATCCGGACGCCGTAGTGGTTGTGTGCGACGCCACCTGCCTAGAGCGCAATATGAATTTAGTCTTGCAGGCATTGGAGATTACCAACCGGGTGGTCGTCTGCGTGAATTTGATGGATGAAGCAGAACGCAAGGGAATCCGCCTCGATCTGGAACGGATGTCGGAACGCTTAGGGGTTCCCGTTGTTCCAGCGGCCGCACGGTCCCACAAAGGGCTGGACGATTTGATGGACGCCGTATGCCGTCAACTGGATGGCAAAGACGCACCATCTTCCATCCAAGTTTCGTATATCCGCCCCATCGAAGATGCCATAGCCATGTTGCAGCCCTCTGTGGCAACGATCTGCGGGGAGTCCTTGAACGCGCGTTGGCTCTCTCTGCGTCTATTGGATCATGACGATTCCCTACTTCGTTCCCTCAATGATGCGCTAGGGTTTGATTTGTTGGAAAAAGAAGAGATTGTGCGAAAATTACAAGAGGCAAAACAGTGTTTACACAGCCGGGGCATCTCCCAGGAGGACCTCCGTGACCAGATTGTATCCAGCATTGTCCGCACAGCGGAAAAAGTCTGCACCGGCGTAGTCGTTCATGAAAAAACAAAGCGCGAGCTGCGCGACCAAAAAATCGACCGCATTTTGACAAGCAAATGGACGGGGTTCCCGGTCATGCTCCTTCTGTTGGGCGTGATCTTCTGGCTGACGATCACAGGTGCCAATTATCCATCGGAACTCCTTTCTGAAGGTTTGTTTTGGTTGCAAGACCGTCTGATGGATGGGTTCATAGCCATAGGCGTGCCGGCCTGGTTGCGGAGCATGCTGGTGGAAGGGGTTTACCGGGTATTGGCTTGGGTGGTATCCGTGATGCTTCCGCCGATGGCTATTTTTTTCCCTTTGTTCACTTTATTGGAGGACCTGGGCTACCTTCCCCGTGTGGCATTTAATTTGGATAAGTACTTCAAAAAGGCGCATGCCTGCGGAAAACAGGCATTAACGATGTGTATGGGATTCGGATGTAACGCAGCAGGCATTGTCGGCTGCCGGATCATTGATTCTCCCAGAGAACGGTTGATCGCGATGATCACCAATTCCTTTGTACCGTGCAACGGTCGATTTGCGCCACCACACAAAGGGGAAACAAATCCTTTCAGAGGTAGGACGCAGCGCATCTAGGACATGCCAAACACATTGGGGACGTAGGTTTAGGAAATTAATAGGCAATGAGAACAAAGGAAAAGGCGTATGGGAAACATCACTTGCTTGCGTTATTTCCTTCATGTGCCTTTAGAGAAGCGAGAATTTGATCGATAATGGCAATCTTTTGACGGGAAGAAAGGCGGGATTGGTTCAACTTCCGCTCGATTATCTCAAAGTAGAACCCATTAACCTTGTTGATTAGACAGCGGATGGCCTCTCCACTGAGAGGGGCTCCTATGATTCTCTGTACATGGTTTTTTCGCATGAAACTCCTTCCTTTCTGTAGCGTGGGTTAGTATGTATGCGTGCAGGCCCTTGGCGCCATTATGCAGTCCCATTTGGTTTGGGGTGAAGCCTATGTTCGGAAATGTACACTGGCCAAAGAATTTTCTCGAATATGGTGGAATATTCGGGAAAATTCTTTACAAAGGCGAGATTGTCGTGTATAATTTTTAATATATTAACATGGGGGAGAAGGCGGCTTTCTGTTTTGCTTTCTCCCAGATGACGGTTAAAGCTTTTTGCCGGATGGAAAAATCGAAAGGATGCTCTTTATGGAGAAGACGAATTTTTGCAAATGGCAGATCAAAACCGTCCCATGCATCACTATTCAAGGGAGTAAAACTGTATGAAAAAAGGCAAGAAAATCACCATATTGGGAACAGGAAACGTGGGAGCTACTATCGCCTATACGTTGGCTATTGACGGCATGGCTTCTGAGATTTTGCTGATCGATATCAACGACAAAAAGGCCAAGGGCGAAGCTATGGATATCTTCCAGGGAACGCCTTTCTGCGCACCGGTAAATATTCATGCGGGCGACTATGAAGAAGCAGTAGATTCCGATGTGGTTATTGTCACCGTTGGTTTGGCGCGGAAGCCCGGCCAAACCCGTATTGATCTGGCGCAAGCGAATGTGAACATCATCAAGTCTGTTATGCCGCAGATTACCCGCTATGCTCCGGATGCGATTTATGTAGTGGTTAGCAACCCGGTGGACATTATCACGTATGCTATCCTGAAAAACACCAACCTGTCTGAAAACCAGGTGTTTGGTTCCGGAACCATGTTGGATTCGGCACGTCTCCGTTCCCGCCTTGCAGAGCATGTGGGCCTTAATTCCAAGAATATTCATGCTTATGTGTTTGGCGAGCACGGTGATACTTCTATGATCCCGTGGTCCCTGACCACAATCGCAGGCATGGAAATGAGCAAATATTGTACATATATTTGTGATCAGAACAACCGCTGCGGGAAAACCGAACTGAAGGAAATTGAAGAGGATGTCCGCACAGCAGGCGCTCAGGTCATTGCTTTGAAGGGCGCTACATTCTATGCAATTGCCCTTTCGGTTCGCCGCATTTGCGAGTGCATCCTGCGGGATACGGATTCGGTGATGACGGTTTCCGCTATGATTCACAACCAGTATGGCATTAACGATGTATGCCTGAGCCTTCCGTTTGTGGTGGGGGCGCAGGGAATTCGCCGTGCTGTCGTTCCTCCGCTGACCAAAGATGAGGAAGATCTGCTGCACAAGAGTGCTGATGCATTGAAGCAAGTTATTTCTCAATTGGAAATATAATGATTGGAAAGGATTGGAAAACAATGGATTACGCTGCTGAATCTCTCAAAAAGCATAAGGAATGGAAAGGTAAGATTGAGGTGATCTGCCGTGCTCCCCTGGAAACGCGTGACGATCTCTCCTTGGCTTATACCCCGGGCGTTGCCCAGCCTTGCCTGGAAATTCAGAAAGATGTTAACATGAGCTATGAGCTGACCCGCCGTTCGAACCTGGTAGCGGTGGTCACCGATGGTACTGCTGTTTTGGGCTTGGGCGACATTGGCCCGGAAGCCGGCATGCCGGTTATGGAAGGTAAATGCGCGCTGTTCAAGGCCTTTGGCGATGTGGATGCCATTCCGCTGTGCGTCCGCTCCAAGGAAGTTGACGATATTGTCAATACAGTCCGCCTGCTGGCTGGCAGTTTTGGCGGTATTAACCTGGAGGATATTTCTGCACCTCGCTGCTTTGAGATTGAGCGGAGACTTAAGGAATGCTGCGACATTCCGATTTTCCACGATGACCAGCATGGCACAGCTGTAGTCACACTGGCCGCTATGCTCAACGCTTTGAAGCTGACTGGCAAAAAGATTGATGAAATCCGCGTGGTTACCAGTGGAGCGGGTGCTGCGGGTATCGCAATTATCCGCCTGCTCATTGCAATGGGCCTGAAGGACGTTGTCCTCTGTGACCGCCACGGCGCTATCTATCAGGGCCGCGAGAATCTGAATCCTGAAAAAGAAGAGATGGCTGCCATTACCAACAAAGAGTGCCGCAAAGGGACTTTGGCGGAAGTCCTCAAAGGCGCCGATGTGTTTATCGGTGTATCCGCTCCTGGCTGCGTGACCCCGGAGATGGTCAAGTCTATGGCGCCCAACCCCATCCTGTTCCCGATGGCCAACCCGGTGCCCGAAATTATGCCCGATTTGGCAAAAGAGGCTGGCGCTGCTGTGGTGGGTACTGGACGCAGCGACTTCCCGAACCAGATCAACAACGTCTTGGCTTTCCCGGGCATTTTCCGTGGCGCTTTGGACGTACGTGCGAGCGACATTAACGATGAGATGAAGATTGCGGCAGCGAAAGCAATCGCGTCTTTTGTAACCGACGACAAGCTGTCCCCGGATTACATCATCCCCAGCGCGCTGGATCGGAATGTTGGCAAAGCAGTTGCAAAAGCAGTCGCAGAAGCGGCTCGTGCATCCGGCGTAGCCCGTATTTAATGGCATTAGAAAAAGATTGTTTTATCCATAAAAATGCGCTTACAGGTATTGAACCTGTAAGCGCGTTTTTTCTTAATTAGGCCCTTCGGCTTGCATTGGAACGTGCAGTTTCTATACGGGTTAAGGTCCCATGGATAGGCATCAAGCTGGAAAGGGGCGGATATAAATAGGGAAGGAGAAATTACAGGGATAGGGAGGGGATTGAGGGAGAAAGAGAGCTTAGAGGGACCGATATGCAAGTGCCTTTGTCCGATAAGCTTGTGGGGGTGAGTGTTTGCGTTTTTTCATCTATAGCCGCAAATCCGTCTATACAGGCAAAGGGGAAAGCGTCGAAAACCAAATTGAAATGTGCAAACAATATATTAGATCTAAATTTCCAGATGTGGTTGAAGATGCCATAACAATCTATGAGGATGAGGGCTTTTCCGCGAAAGATACCATTCGGCCGCAATTCCAACGCATGTTGCAGGATATTCGGGAAAGGAAACCCGATTATATCGTTTGTTACCGGCTCGACCGGATTAGCCGTAGTGTCAGCGATTTCTCTGCGCTTATAGAGGAACTAAACGATCGAAATATTTCCTTTATCTGCATCAAGGAGGAATTTGATACATCAAAGCCAATGGGGAAAGCAATGATGTATATTGCCTCTGTGTTTGCACAGTTGGAGCGTGAGACCATTGCAGAGCGTGTGCGGGATAATATGTGCATGTTGGCCCGCACAGGGCGCTGGTTGGGAGGGACGCCTCCAACAGGCTACCGCTCTGAAAAACAGCAGGAGATGCTTGTAGATGGGAAGATCAAGATCTCTTGTAGGTTGAAAGAATCTCCTGACGAGTTGCAGGTTGTGGGAACGATCTTTGAAAAGTATTTGGAGTTACATAGTCTAACCGGCGTGAGCAAATACTTGATCCGGCAAGGAATCCAATCCCGCAACGGGACGTGGTATTCCCTCCTCGGAATCAAAGAAATCTTGCACAATCCTGTCTATTGCATTGCGGATAAAGAGGCTTTCAGCTACTTTACCGCACAACATGCAAATGTCTGTTTTGAAGAAAAAGACTGTAAGGGCAGATATGGGTTGCTTGCCTATAACAAGCGCGATTACAAAAAGAAACATGCGCCACGCCAATCTATGGATCAATGGATCGTCGCGATAGGGCGGCATAGAGGGAAAATTCCAGGGAAAAAGTGGGTCGCGGTCCAGGGCATCCTACAGGACAGCATTCCAACTGGGAAAAAGCCCGCAAACATACATAATGAATCTTCTCTGCTGTCTGGGAGGATTATTTGCGGCAAGTGTGGCAGCCGGATGTTTGCCAAAAGGCGCTCCCACCCAGGGACGGCCGGCGGTGAATTCGATTATATATGCGGCAATAAGTTGCGCGGTGGCGTCTGCTTGTGCGATTGTCAAAACATCAGCGGCTCACAGGCAGATGCTATGGTATTTGCATATCTGGTGAATCTCGCGGAGGAAAGCCCAGGAATTTATAAGTTGCTGGAAGCTCTGAAAAGGGACTTACAAAAGCAAACACGGGAGGACCCTCCAGCTTGTATTGAAACAAAGCTCCACAGGTGTGACGATGCAATTAGCCATCTGGTACATACGCTTTCACAAGATGGTGTTGGCGCCGCATTCATACAGCATGTCAACAACCGGATAGAGGCTTTGGAGCAAGAACGGTCCAGCTTATTGCAGGAACGCGAGCAGCTACAAATGAAGCGCAACTCCATCACGGGCTTACATTTAGAGATCGAACGATTGGCAGGCAGCCTGTCCGACCTGAAAGGTCTGTTGCGTTCGCTGTCTGTGCAGGAAAAACGCAGCTTGATTCATTTGCTAGTGCAGAGGATTGTGTGGGACGGCAAAAACTTGCATGTGTTTTTAGACCTTGCATCCAATGGGACAGAATCCCTATAAAACACATTCCATACGTTGTTTAGCGAAAGTTTGCCGTTTGTCTGGCGGTGCATTTCCTACTATTATTGCAATCATCTCCATGTTCTTTATTGGCACAGCCGGAATAGGTGGTTCTGTGCTTTCCACCCTGCTCCTGATGGGTGTGATTGTATTGGGAATCGGGATGACCTTTTTGGTTTCACGCTTGCTATCTGCGACTATTCTGAAAGGCATCCCTTCCTCGTTTACATTGGAACTCCCGCCGTACCGCCGGCCGCAAACCGGGAAGGTGATTGTCCGCTCGATTTTCGACCGGACCTTGTTTGTCTTAGGCAGGGCGGCGGTAGTAGCAGCCCCCGCCGGGTTGCTGATCTGGTTACTGGCAAACATTCCATATGGCAATGCAAGTTTGTTGGCGTATTGTGCCGCCTTCCTAGATCCCTTTGCACAGCTTCTGGGACTGGATGGGGTGATCCTGTTCGCATTTATTCTTGGGTTCCCAGCTAATGAAATTGTTGTACCCATTATTATTATGACATACATGGCGACAGGGAGCCTCATAGATATCAGTGACCTCACGCAATTGCACGCGCTTTTGGTCGACAATGGATGGACGTGGTTAACCGCAGTGTGCACCATTTTGTTCTCGCTGATGCACTGGCCCTGTTCTACGACCTGTATGACCATTGGAAAGGAGACAAAAAGCCTAAAATGGACGGCCATTTCCTTTGCCGTCCCAGCAGGTATTGGGATGTTGATTTGTTTCTTAGTAGCGACAACTGCGCGCATGCTTGGCTTGGCATAATAGAAAAATTAGGAAAGAAAGCCTTTGCCCATTCCCCAATAGAAGCAGGAAATGGCAAAGGCTTCCTTTTATAAATAGCCGTCACAGGAAAGACCGTCTGAAAGTGAAGATGCAGATCACATGGAGCCGGGCCAGAACCTCCCCAAAAGCATACTTCTGCCAAACCGGAATTATTTATGGTATTTCCCATGGTTTAAAATCTGGAAAGCGCGATAAATCTGTTCGCAGAGCATCACACGCGCCAACTGATGCGGGAAGGTCATGGGCGACATAGATAAGCGCAAATTGGCCGCACATTTTACAGAATCGCTCAACCCAAACGAACTTCCAATGACAAAACAGAGCTTACTGGCTCCGTTTACAGCCATGGAATCGATTTTAAGGGAGAGCGCTTCCGAAGAAAGGGCCTTCCCTTCAATACAAAGCGCGATAAGCGGGGCGTTTCCCACAGCGGCTAAAATTTTTTCCCCTTCGGTTTGAAGGGCTGCTGTGACCTGCGCAGGGGAGGGCGTCTCTGGAAGGCGGCTTTCTGGCAACTCGATAATGGAAAAACGACAAAAAGCGGAAAGCCTTTTTGCATACTCTGCACAAGCCTCCCGCCAATAGGATTCTTTCAATTTTCCGATACAAAGCAGTTGAATATTGAGCATAGATCCCTCAAAAAAGAATGGTTTTCCCCGTGCTGTTTTCACGTGGCGCTACATAGAGCGTATAATCCGTTCCTTCTTTCATCCCACAGAGGGAGAGGGAACAGACGGATGTCTGATAAGCAAGTTCCGGCGTATTATTTTCTGCGCTTAAATGTGCCAAAACAAAACGGGTTGTCCCGCGTTCAGCAAGGCTATACAACTCATCAGCGCAGGCAAGGTTGCTCAAATGTCCGGTTCGCGACAAAATCCGCCGTTTCAGAGGATAGGGATAAGGTCCATTTTGCAGCATGCCAATATCGTGGTTCGACTCAATGGCAACCAAATCGGCTCCACATAACGCTGCCCGCACGGTATCCGTCATATAGCCCAGATCCGTCGAGACGGCCGCGCTGCGTCCATCTGCGGTAAATACCCGGTATCCAACGCTTTCTGCGCTGTCGTGCGGCGTACGGAAGGGCTGGATCAACATACCGGCGCACATAACGCCGTCCGGAGAAATTTCCTCAACAGGGAAATCCCCCTCCAGACATCCCATCTGCAACAGGGCCGAAAGTGTTCCAGCAGAAGCGTATACAGGAATATGAAAACGGGATGCAAATACACGCAATCCTTTGATATGA
Organism: Anaeromassilibacillus sp. D41t1_190614_C2; assembly: GCF_015558525.1. Classification (NCBI taxonomy): domain Bacteria; kingdom Bacillati; phylum Bacillota; class Clostridia; order Eubacteriales; family Acutalibacteraceae; genus Anaeromassilibacillus; species Anaeromassilibacillus sp. D41t1_190614_C2. The sequence continues at coordinate 52,399 of NZ_JADMOD010000009.1, forward strand.
TCGGAATGCTCATGGGTGATAAAGATGGCCTGGACGGCCTTGGGTTCCAGCCCGCAGGTATCCAACATTTGTACCATCTGCTTTGCAGAACGTCCTGCATCGATCAAAATCCCCGCGTGAGAAGACCCTATGTAATACGAATTTCCGCTGCTTCCGCTAAAAAGCGGACAAAATCTCGCCAAGGGTTGCACCCCACCTTTTTCAACACAAAATGGACGGCCCGCGTTTGCGGACCGCCTTCCAGGTTCTGTTTAAATCGCCCGTGCGATCACTGGTTCTGCTATATGCACCCGATTGATATCCGCACCGAGATTGCGGAATTTTTCCTCAATATTTTCATAACCACGCTCGATGTGCTGGATATCCTCTACTTCAGAAGTCCCCTGGGCACACAATGCAGCAATGATCATGGCAGCGCCTGCGCGGAGATCGGTCGCTTTTACCGGTGCGGCGGAAAGATGGTCAACCCCTTCGATCACTGCCAAACGTCCATCAACGGAAATTTGCGCGCCCATCCGCTTGAGTTCTTCAATATAACGGAAGCGGTTATCCCAAACGCTTTCGTTGATGATGCTGGTCCCATTGGCAATTGAGAGCAAAACCGCGATTTGTGGCTGCATATCGGTAGGGAAGCCTGGGTGTGGCATGGTCTTAATATTGCATTTATTGAGCGGGCCTTCCCGGCGCACGCGGATAGAATCGTCATATTCGGTCACCTCGACGCCCATCTCTTCCAACTTCGCCGTGATGGATTCCAGATGCTTGGGGATGACGTTTTTAATTAAGACATCCCCACTCGTTGCAGCTGCGGCAACCATATACGTTCCCGCCTCGATTTGGTCGGGAATGATGGAATAGGTGGTCCCATTCAAATGCTCTACGCCATAGATTTTGATAACATCCGTACCTGCGCCTCGGATGTCCGCGCCCATCGAATTCAAAAAGTTGGCTAAATCAACAATGTGCGGCTCTTTGGCGGCGTTTTCGATCACTGTCATGCCCTTCGCGCGCACCGCCGCCAAAATGATATTGACGGTCGCGCCCACGGAGACCACGTCGAGATAAATGTGGCTGCCCTTCAGATGTTCTGCACGGACGTCCACCATACCGCCGTCGAGTTTATAGGACGCGCCCAAAGCAGCAAAACCTTTGAGGTGCTGGTCAATCGGGCGGACACCGAAATCGCACCCACCAGGCATGGTTACGACCGCGTGAGAAAAGCGTCCCAAAAGGGCACCAAGCAGATAATACGATCCACGGATGTGCTTGGCGAGCTCATAAGACGCTACGCAGGTGTGAATTTTACGGGGGTCGATTTCAAGGGTAGACTTATCAATTGTACGGACTTGTGCGCCCATATCATATAGAATGCGGGTGATCGAACTCACATCCGTGATGTTCGGGATATTTTCAATTCGGCATACTCCATCCGAAAGAATTGCAGCAGGAATAATTGCAATAGCGGCATTTTTTGCACCGCTGATCGTTACCTCTCCGGTAAGCCGATTGCCACCAGTAATAACAAATTTATCCAATGCGGCACGCTCCAATCTCATAGTCGACATACGTCTATTGACGGCATAGGAAGATGGATCCCATTTGCCGCCTTTCCCAGCGCTATATAAAAGAAAAGCATCACTAGCTTTTACAGAAATAGCAGAATTAATGCTGAGGAAGGCTGTTAATATTTATAAATTTTTAAAGTAAAATTCTTCTATTATCACAAAGCAAAAGGGGCAAGAACAGCACCTTTACTTCTAAAGATCATAATACACCTAGCGATAAAAGTCAAGGGAAGGCAGGGATTCTGGCAAAGTTTGTGATTGTAAATAAAAAATGGAGAAAGAGCGGATTTTCGTTGTATCAAAAAATTGAAGGCATCCAGAGGTTAACATAATTTATTTGGCTGAATTCATTTTGAGAGCCTTCCAGAGCTAAAAAAATGGCGTTCCTCCGACTTTTTTCAGAGGAACGCCATCTCTTTTTTTAATTTACATAATTGAATGGGTTCACACGTGATCCATTTTTGTAGACTTCAAAGTGGCAATGTGGACCTGTGGAATTCCCCGTACTTCCCACAAGAGCAATCGCCTGCCCTTTCGCGACCTTCTGCCCCGGAGAAACGAGTAACTTGCTGCAATGCCCATATAGGGTTTGCAAACCATTGCCATGGTTAATTTGAACCCGCAGTCCATAGCTCCCGGAGTATCCAGCCGCTGTGACCGTTCCGCCATCCGCGGCAACAATGGTTTTTCCATACGCGCTGCTGCCGGAAATATCGATCCCACTGTGGAAGCTGCCCCAGCGGTACTCAAACCCTGTGGTAATCGTATGCAGGGAGGGTACCGGCCACATCATGCTGCCTGTGCTGACGCCCGCTTCCGCAGTCTTGGGCCGTTTCTTTGTGCCAGTGACGACCACTTGATCCACCGGTTCTTCGAGCACCGTTGTGCTCAGGTTCTCACGTTTAACTTCAACGCCGTTGAGATAAGTGACTTGGTCCACACAGTGTTGCCGGCCGTTGACGCCTGCAGTGATGACCTTGGAATAATCCGTATATTGGCTGTCGTCCTTCTGTGTGATGGTTTTATAAGGAATGTCGACGTCATATTCCTGATTTTTCATAATATTAACGCTGAGCTTCGGGACAGCCATTTCAATATTCAGAAGGTCGCCTTCGTGAAGAACATCTATGTCGCTGAACTGATTGATGCTGGCCAGTTCCGTCAAGGTCAAATTGTGATCCTGCGCAATCGAGGTGGCGGTATCGCCCGCTTTTACAGTGTAAAGGACAGCGTCCTTTTCCGTACCGGTCAAAAGGCTCTCCATCTCTTCTGTGGTCATAATGCTGTTGGTGGGGAATAAGCCACTGACGGTTTCCACATTCTGCGCAAAGGCGGCCTCTGCGTCCGTATCGCCCTCTTTTGCGGCATTCAGAATGTTTTGCAGAATATACCGAAGGTCCGCGCTGCTTTTTACAGCCCCTATCAACTCGCCGTCAACATAAAGGCCACTTGCCTCTTCAATGATTCCATCAGATTGCTTAATAATCAGATCACAGACCGCGCTGGCTGCAGAATAGCGATTTTCGTCTACAACAGACAGCTTAAACGAAGGAGTGATCTCCACTTGGGTATCTTCACCCTCCACATCGTGAATCATGCGCTGGTTTACCATTTCGGTAGCCTGCTCAAAAATGTTTTCATCTTGGATGGTGGCGATTTCCTGGCCATCATAGGTCAGAACCAACCCGTAGTTCAGACTATTCCAATATTGAATGGTGAAAATCAGCAGTACCAGGGCGCCAAGCGGGGCAGCGATGTTTAAGATGCCGCAGACGAATTTTTTATGCCGGACAAAGCTTTTCCCGGTAACCTTGACGGATTCCTTTAAAGCCTGCCCAACGCTTTGCTGTTTGGCGTCGCGCAAGCGTTTTCCCGCAATTGTAAATCCTTCGCGAATCGAATGGAGTTCCTTGCGCAAACGGGCAAACTGCCGCCCTAAGGTTTTTGCATAGACTCGTTTTATCAAATTGGTCGCTGGGAGGAAAAAACGATGCGTCCGGCGGCGCAAGCGCTTCAAAATACGAACGGATTGTATGCCAACAATATAAAGAAAAGCGTAACACGAGGCCTCGAAAGACTGTATATGTTGTTTTGTCAACCCATGATTTTTCTCCACGCGCTGCTCTGCGGACCCTTTCCCAGTAAATCGATAGGGGAATCGCATAGCCATTTCCTTTCGTGTTCATAAATTAGTTACAAGTTTGTAATGTGATTGCGTTTATCATACACGAAAAGTTACAAATTTGCAACCCTTTTCTCGAATTATCCCAAAGGTGTCAAAAAACTTTCAAATTTTTGCAAAGAATGCTTGACAACTTGTTTTTTGATATGCTATACTAGCCAAGCAGTCAAAAACACCGCAAGGATAAACGCGAGAGTGGCGGAATTGGCAGACGCGCTAGATTCAGGTTCTAGTGAGCGCTTAGCTCATGGGGGTTCAAGTCCCCCCCCTCGCACCACAAAAAGGTCTGAATGCAATAAGCATTTAGACCTTCTTCTTTTATAAAAGAGTTCAACACAGATTGTTTTGTTGCGGTCTTGGTATAGATGATCAAGAGGTTTACGAATGGAGTGGTACCATTTGTAAACCTTTTTTGTTTGTGTAGTGAATCGTATGCACATAATTGATGTTTTTATCTAAAAATAGTGCAAATAGTAAAACAAAAAAGAGCAATATTCTATAAAATCTATTTGTGGGAATTATTTTGCGTTAGAATACAATCTATAAGATCCTTCAAGTGTGGAAAGGGGAGTATTATGATTGTTGCGCACAAGAGCGCAGATGGACGTTTACAACCCCTGGAAGAGCATCTGCGCAATGTAGCAGAATACGCAAAACGATTTTCAGAGGTATTTGAAGCGGGAGAATATGCCTATGTCCTTGGCTTGGCCCACGACATTGGAAAATATTCTGCGGAATTTCAGGACTATCTTTTAAACGAGGGAACCGGCGGGGATCATTCCACGGCGGGCGCGAAGGAATTGTTTCGATTACGGATGTTACCGGCGTCGCTATGTGCGGCCGGGCATCATGCGGGACTTCCCGACGGGGGCGGGCCAGGAGATCCGGCAGGGCTCCCCACCTGGCAGGGGCGTCTGAAAAAGCAAGTGCATCCTTATGCAGCGTATCGGCGTGAAATCACTTTGGAGGCGGTATCCCGGCCACCGGAGGCCAATGGGTTCCGAATTGCTTTTTTCACACGCATGCTGTTTTCTGCCCTGGTGGACGCCGACTTTTTGGATACGGAAGCCTTTATGCAGTCTGGCGCTGTGCAGCGAGGCGGATATGCATCGATTTTGTCACTGTTTGATGCCCTAAAGCAATACATAGACCCTTGGCTGCATCCACAGGGGGACGTCAACCCCATCAACCGGAAACGCACGGAGATTTTGAAATGTTGCTTAGAGGCGGGCAAAGGGAAGCGTGGACTGAAAAGCCTGACGGTTCCGACAGGGGGTGGAAAGACGATCGCGTCCTTGGCGTTTGCGCTCCAGCATGCCGTCCAGCATGGGTTGAGCCGTGTGATCTATGTTATCCCCTATACCAGCATCATCGAACAGACCGCTAAGGTCTTTCGCGCAATCGTGGGAGCGGAAAATGTGTTGGAATATCATGCCAATGTCAGCTTTGACCAACAGGGGGACGACGACCGAAAGACAGAGAAACTGCGTCTCTCCGCGGAAAACTGGGATGCTCCGATCATTGTTACCACCAGCGTACAATTTTTTGAATCGCTCTACGCGAACCGGACCTCTCGATGCCGCAAGCTTCACAATATTGCCAATAGTGTCGTCATTTTTGACGAAGCCCAGATGTTGCCTGTGGACTATTTGACGCCCTGTGTGCGGGCCATTTGGGAATTGGTGGAGATGTATGGCATAACGGCGGTGTTGTGCACTGCAACGCAGCCGTCTTTGGGAAAACTGTTTCCGAAGACGGCGAAAATAGAGGAACTTTGTCCCAATACGCAGGAGATGTTCCACTTTTTCCGCCGCACCCAATTGAAACATATCGGAACGCTAACCATAGAAAAATTGGCCGGACAGATGGCTATGCAAACACAGGTTTTGGCCATTGTGAACACGCGTAAACAGGCGGCGGAGCTCTACCAAGCGTTGCCCGCCGGGGGACGGTTTCACCTTTCCACCCTGATGACGCCGTTGATGCGCCGGTGGACGCTCCGCAACATCCGCAGGAGACTGCGGCAAGGGCTTGTGTGCCGTGTTGTTGCCACTTCGCTGATTGAGGCGGGCGTCGACGTGGATTTCCCAACCGTGTTTCGGGCAGAGGCTGGCCTGGATTCCATCATCCAGGCGGCCGGAAGATGCAATCGGGAAGGGAAACGTCCGGTGGATGAGAGCGCGGTCTATATCTTTCGGACCGAAGAACGGATCCCGCCCCGGATGCAGCAAAATGTCAGTATATTTAAAAATGAGATTCAACTAAGCTTTTCCGATGTAGCTTCTTTAGAAGCGATACAGGCTTATTTTGACGCACTTCACAACTTAAAAGGGGATCTGCTCGACCGAAAAAAGATTGTGGACGCCTTTGAGCGGGGGAGAAACGGATGTATGTTGCCATTTGCACAGGTTGCAAAGGAGTTTCGCCTGATTGAAGAGAATACAAAATCTGTCTTTATCCCGTTGGGGCAAAGGGCCAAAAGACTGGCGCAGCGCTTGCAGCAAGGGGAGTGCTCCCGGAGTTTGCTGCGCAAAGCGGGCCGCTATATGGTGAATGTATATGACCAGCACTTTCAGGAGCTTTATCGGGCAAACGATCTCGTTGTGGTTGCGGACGGCCTTGCGGTTTTAACAAATCTTCGACTGTATGACACAAAGGGTACCGGCCTCTCCTTAGAGGCGGATGCGGGAAAAGCCCTGTTTGTGTAGCGTTAAAAGCCATTTTCGCAGGGAGAGAGGTGAGGCATTATTCAGAGAGAAAAGGATGTTTATTTTGGAGAAAGGAGTGAAAGAGATGGCAATTCAAATGGAGGTCTGGGGAAAGTACGCTTGCTTTTCCAGACCCGAAATGAAGGTGGAACGGGTTTCCTATGACGTCATGACTCCGTCGGCGGCACGCGGCATTTTGGAAGCCGTTTATTGGCATCCGGGATTGCGATGGCATATTGACCGCATTCATGTGATCAATCCAATTCAGTTTACCAATATCCGGCGCAACGAAGTAAAATCGAAAATTTCTGCACAGAATGTCCGTTCTGTGATGCTGGGAGGGAACAAACCGCTCTATATCAATACGGCGGAGGATATCCAACAGCGGGCTGCAACCGTATTGCGGGACGTACATTATGTGATCGAGGCCCATTTTACCATGACCGAACGCGCCAGCGCAGGGGATAACCCCGGGAAATTCCAGGATATTGTCAAACGGCGCTTGAGCGCAGGGCAGTGCTATCATCAACCCTATTTTGGTTGTAGGGAGTTCCCAGTCCATTTTCGTCTCTATGAAGAGGGGAGCTGTGTAAGCTATTATCAAAACGAGCCAAAGCATGATCTGGGGTATATGCTGTACGACATGGATTACAGCGATCCGCAGGACATCCAACCCATGTTTTTCCGGGCAGAGCTTCGTTACGGAGTCCTGGATCTGACGGATTGCGAGGTGGTTCGATGATCCTACAGGCGTTATATGAATACTATACCGCGATGGCTGCCCAGGGGAAGATGGCACGGCATGGATGGAACCCAGTCAAGGTCTCTTTTGCCCTGCTCATTGATGAGCAGGGGACGCTTTTGGATGTCCTCCGGTTGAAGGAGAAGGAACTGAGGGGAAAGAAGGAAGTGGAGGTTCCCAGGGTTATGCAGCTGCCCAAGCCGGTAATCCGTCCGGGAAATCAGTATAAGGCAAATTTTCTTTATGATTCACCTAGTTACCTTTTAGGAATCGATGCAAAAGGAAACGACGAACGCGCCCAAAAATGTTTTCAGGCGAGCGTGGAACTGCATTGCAGAATGTTGCAATCGCTCAACCATCCGGCGGCCCGTGCGGTGTGCGCCTACTTTGAAAACTGGAAGCCGGAAACAGCGCGGGAACACCCCGCATTGCAGCCTTATCTGGAAGAAATCTTTGCAGGTGGCAACCTTATTTTTCGGTATCAGGGAAAATTTGTCCATGAAGAACCGGAAATCGCCGGGGTTTGGGACGCTGCTCAAGAGGAAGAAGACAGCCAAGAAAAAGGGCGCTGCCTCGTCACAGGCGAAGAGGTTCCCATCGCACGACTGCATCCAGCCATCAAAGGGGTGAAGGGCGCCCAGTCCAGCGGGGCCTCGCTTGTCTCCTTCAATGCAGCGGCCTTTGAATCTTACGGAAAAACCCAGAGCTACAACGCACCGGTGGGCGAACCGGCAGCCTTTGCGTATACCACCGCACTGAATGCACTGTTGGCAGACCGCGAACATGTACAGCAGATCGGTGATGCGACGGTCGTCTATTGGTCCCAAAACGCGGAGCCGGTCTATCAGGACTTTTTCCAGAGCTTTGTGCTTATGGACGCCGACGACTCCCAAAAGCGCAAATTCTCCGATAACGACTTAAAACGGGCGATGGCATTGCTGGCAAAGGGCCAGTCCTATTCCCTGGAAGGCGTAGAGATCGATCCGGACATGCCCTTTTATATCTTGGGATTGTCCCCGAACGCTGCGAGGGTATCGGTGCGCTTTTTCTACCGCAACCGTTTTGGCGATTTTTTGCAGAATGTAGAGAGCCATTACCGCCGGTTGGAAATCGTGAGGCCCTTGAAAGATCAGAGGGAACAGATATCCCCCTATGGCCTTCTGTATGAGACGATCAATAAAAAAGCAAAGGATACAGCAAAAGCGATTTCGCCGTTGCTATCCGGCGCGTTGATGCGGGCCATTTTGAACGACACCCCGTATCCGGCGGCACTGCTGCAAAATGTGATGCTGCGGATCCGGGCGGAGTGCAATATCACCCGTGGACAGGCGGCCATCATCAAAGCAGTGCTCATTAAAAACAACGACAAAGCGTTTCAACCGAAACCGGGAGAAGCGATGGATAAGGAGGAATCTTGGGTGAAACTGAACGAACAGTCCGATTATCTACCCTATGTCCTTGGACGGGTATTCTCTGTATTAGAAAACATTCAGAAAACGGCGAATCCAAACTTGAATACGACCATCAAGGACCGGTATTTTACGTCTGCCTGCGCAACGCCGGGCATTGCGTTTCCCATTTTGCTTCGCTTGGAGCAAAGCCATATGAAAGTCATCCTGCGTGACCGGCGCGGGCTGGCTATCGCATTAGAAAAGCAGCTGATCGATCTGATGGGGAAAATCCAGGAGACATTCCCAGCGCACTTGGACCTGAATGAACAGGGAGCGTTTATGCTTGGCTATTACCATCAAACGCAAAGGCGGTACGAGAACAAGGCAGAATCGATAGGGGAGGAATAAGTCATGTCAGAAGTCATCAAGAACCGGTATGAGTTTGTCATTTTGTTTGATGTGGAAAATGGGAATCCCAATGGCGATCCGGATGCAGGAAACATGCCTCGTGTCGATCCGGAAACGGGTTACGGGTTGGTTACGGACGTCTGTTTAAAACGGAAGATCCGAAATTATGTGGAAACCGTCCGGGAGAACGAAAAGGGCTACCGCATTTATATCAAGGATGGGGTTCCGCTCAATCGAAGCGATTTGGAAGCGTATGCGGATTTGGGCGTGGACGAAAAGACCATCAAAGATGCCAAGAAAAAAGACAGCACCTTGGACGAGCGTGTGCGGGATTTTATGTGCCAGAATTTTTATGATATCCGGACGTTTGGCGCCGTCATGACGACTTTCGTGAAGGCCGCTTTAAATTGCGGCCAAGTTCGCGGACCTGTGCAGCTGGGGTTTGCGCGCAGCGTGGAACCGGTCGTCCCGCAGGAAGTGACCATTACCCGCGTTGCGATTACAACGGAAGCAGACGCGGAGAAAAAGGGAACCGAGATGGGGCGCAAGCACATCATCCCCTATGGCCTCTACCGTGCGGAGGGATATGTGTCCGCCAATTTAGCCCGAAAGGTGACCGGCTTTTCGGAAGAGGATCTCGCCCTGCTTTGGGAGGCGATCATCAATATGTTTGAGCACGACCATTCTGCCAGCCGCGGGAAGATGGCGGTGCGGGAATTAATCGTCTTTAAACATGATTCCGAATTGGGAAATGCTCCCTCCTATAAATTGTTCGATACGGTTACCGTGACACGCAAGCAAAACGGAACCCAAGACGAGCATATCCCCGCCCGCTGTTACGCCGATTATGAGGTCCATATAGATGAAGCGGCGATCCCGGAACACGTGACTTGTATGAGAATGATATGAACACGTACGCGGAAGACGATTATTTACAGCTTTCTGGGATCCAACATTTTTGTTTTTGCCGCAGGCAATGGGCGTTGATTCATATTGAACAGCAATGGGCGGATAACCTGCGGACCGTGGAAGGGGAGATTTTGCACGAGCATGCCCATAATGACCGCTTTTCTGAAAAGAGAGGAGATCTTTTAGTGGTGCGTGGATTGGCAATCCATTCAGCCGCTCTCGGCGTGAGCGGAGTCTGCGATGTCGTCGAGTTTCATGCGTCCCCAGAAGGGGTTCCGTTGTTCCATCACAGAGGGACGTGGCTTCCTACACCGGTAGAATATAAGCGGGGGAGCACAAAACAGACAGATGCGGACCGCTTGCAGCTGTGCGGCCAAGGGATGTGTTTGGAAGAGATGCTGGCCTGTGATGTCCCCAAGGGATACCTCTTTTATGGAGAAACCCGCCGAAGGGAAGAGGTACTGTTTACGGAAGCCCTTCGAAATCAGGTGCGGGAAATGCTTCTCGAAATGCACAGCTATTATAGCCGCCGCTATACTCCAAAAGTTAAGACGTCGAAAAGCTGCAATGCATGCTCTCTGAAGGAACTTTGCTTGCCCAAGCTTTGTGGAAGGCGTTCCGCAAAAACCTACATAGAATCCAATTTACAGGGGGAAGAACCATGAGAAAACTGCTCAACACCCTGTTTGTGACTTCACCGGACACCTATTTGGCGCTCGACGGAGAAAATGTAGTGGTCTACCGGGAAGAGGAAACCGTATTGCGCGTTCCTTTGCATACACTAGAACAGATCTTATATTTCGGCTATAAGGGAGCAAGCCCTGCGTTGATGGGGGCATGTACTGATCGGGGAATCCGTTTGGCCTTTCTAACCCCCAATGGCCGCTTTTTAGCTGCGGCATGCGGAAAAGCTCAGGGAAATGTTTTATTGCGCATCCAACAGGTGCGCGCTTCGGACGACCCGGTCACGCGGACCCGTTATGCGAGAAACTTTGTTTTTGGAAAAGTGTTTAATAGCCGTTGGGTTTTAGAACGTACAACGCGTGACCACGCGATGCGCGTGGATGTTGCCGGTCTAAAACAAGTTTCGAAACAAATGAGTGATTTATTGCCCTTCATACGGGAATGCACCAGCGATGAACAACTGCGTGGATTCGAGGGGGCTGCGGCGGAACAATACTTCCGTGTATTCGATCAGTGCATCTTACAAAACAAAAAGGCCTTCTATTTTCATGGAAGGAACCGCCGCCCGCCGCTGGACAATGTCAATGCGCTGCTTTCGTTTGTATACACATTGTTGGCCAATGATTGCTGCGCTGCCTTGGAAGCGGTTGGATTGGACCCATACATTGGATTTTTGCACCGGGAGCGGCCCGGCAGAACCTCCTTGGCATTGGACTTAATGGAAGAACTGCGCAGCATTTTTGCAGATCGCTTTGTGCTGTCTCTGATTAACAATCGTGTGGTCACAGAAAAAGGGTTCTATCAACAGGAGACGGGAGCTGTTCGAATGGATGATGAAACGCGAAAAGCCGTACTCACTGGATGGCAGACAAAAAAGCAGGAACAGATTCAGCATCCATTTTTGCAGGAAAAAATTCCATGGGGATTAGTCCCCTATGTGCAGGCAATGCTGCTCAATCGTTGCTTGCGTGGAGATTTGGATGAATACCCACCGTTTTTGTGGAAATGAGGAGATGCTATGTTGGTCTTAATCACTTATGATGTCAATACAGAAACAGCGGCAGGCAGGAAACGGCTTCGAAAAGTCGCAAAACAGTGTGTGAACTACGGCCAACGGGTTCAAAATTCGGTTTTTGAATGTATTTTGGATGCCGCACAGTGCTTCCAAGTGAAGCACATCTTAGAGCAGATCATCGATCCAAAACAGGACAGTCTACGCTTTTATTACTTGGGAAACAATTATAAAACGAAAGTGGAACATATAGGAGCAAAACCCACGTATGAAGCGGAAGGTGTTCTTATGGTTTAGGAAAGTGCGAACCGGAAGCGCACAGACAAGTCCAAGGGGGTTCGCACGGAATTTGAGATGATTTTCTTATAGCAGAGGAGGAGATATTTCTATATAGAATGGATCGGTGTTAGATTATAGGATAGATTGTACAATTGATAGATGTACAAATGTGATATAATTGTTTGTATTTGCTGTCACCCTCCGTGTGGAGGGTGTGGATTGAAATGCTACGACACGCCCCGCGTCCAGTCGTCCCCCGACGTCACCCTCCGTGTGGAGGGTGTGGATTGAAATACGAAGTAACACAGGGGAAGTTCTTCTTCGTTGTAGTCACCCTCCGTGTGGAGGGTGTGGATTGAAATGATCATGCTGGAAGCCGAAGCATATTACAGGAACAGGTCACCCTCCGTGTGGAGGGTGTGGATTGAAATCACGGGGAGTCGGACAAGGCCGCCTATGAAGCGGCGTCACCCTCCGTGTGGAGGGTGTGGATTGAAATTTTTGCGCCCAACCCATTGATATTTAACGTAGGCGTCACCCTCCGTGTGGAGGGTGTGGATTGAAATTAAGATGCTTTGAGGCTGTGCATCGGGAAAGGCAGGTCACCCTCCGTGTGGAGGGTGTGGATTGAAATCATAGCGTATGCCAGAGCTTGATCCTCGGGCACATACCGTCACCCTCCGTGTGGAGGGTGTGGATTGAAATAAACAATATTTTAAAACGCTATAAGTTTTACCAATTGTCACCCTCCGTGTGGAGGGTGTGGATTGAAATACTATGGTCATCTTTTGTTAATGCGTAGTTAAATGTCACCCTCCGTGTGGAGGGTGTGGATTGAAATTTTTTGCAGCTCCAGCATTTTTCTCCACAAATCTGGTCACCCTCCGTGTGGAGGGTGTGGATTGAAATGTAATATTTTTCTCCTTGGTCCATGCCGCGCCGGTCACCCTCCGTGTGGAGGGTGTGGATTGAAATCACAATCTTCACCCAGTCGTCGTCCCGGATTTTTGTCACCCTCCGTGTGGAGGGTGTGGATTGAAATCTTAATCTTATACAGCTTGTCCAGCGCTTCATCGTCACCCTCCGTGTGGAGGGTGTGGATTGAAATAAACATTTGATTAAAACGAATTAATCCTCCACTCCCAGTCACCCTCCGTGTGGAGGGTGTGGATTGAAATATCAAGACCGAGGCCGGCGCCGGCGACAACCCGTGTCACCCTCCGTGTGGAGGGTGTGGATTGAAATCTCAACCTCGCCGAGTTCGGCGAGGAGCACAAGGGTCACCCTCCGTGTGGAGGGTGTGGATTGAAATGGCTACTCCAACAGCGGCAATAAGGGCATCGGCTGTCACCCTCCGTGTGGAGGGTGTGGATTGAAATCTCGGTGTAGGGCTCGCCGTCGTCGCCGCCGGCCGGTCACCCTCCGTGTGGAGGGTGTGGATTGAAATGTGAGCCGGATCCGGCACGACTACGTCAAGACCGTCACCCTCCGTGTGGAGGGTGTGGATTGAAATCGTCAGCGTGTCAAAAGGTGGGACGGGGAAAACAGTCACCCTCCGTGTGGAGGGTGTGGATTGAAATGTTTTGATCTCGCGTAATCCAAAAAGCATACAGCGGTCACCCTCCGTGTGGAGGGTGTGGATTGAAATTATTTTAATGGGAGGGACAAACAATGGCTGAATTGTCACCCTCCGTGTGGAGGGTGTGGATTGAAATTGGATAAAGCCCAATCTTCTCCAGTGTAACTCCAAGTCACCCTCCGTGTGGAGGGTGTGGATTGAAATAACAACAACGAATAATCACAGAGCCAAGCTTCGTAGGTCACCCTCCGTGTGGAGGGTGTGGATTGAAATCCATTGACCACAACTGTATAAACCGGAAACTGATAGTCACCCTCCGTGTGGAGGGTGTGGATTGAAATATATTTCTGCCTGTCAGCCTAATACGCCATACCCATGTCACCCTCCGTGTGGAGGGTGTGGATTGAAATCTTTTGGACTTTCTGCAAATCGCCGCCGGTTTCGTCACCCTCCGTGTGGAGGGTGTGGATTGAAATCGTAAACATTTCGTGCCTCCTTAAATAGCAATATGTCACCCTCCGTGTGGAGGGTGTGGATTGAAATATCTGCATGGAGTGTCCAACCATAGCGCTTTGCGGTCACCCTCCGTGTGGAGGGTGTGGATTGAAATGCTTGAAGACATATCAAATGAATTTGAAGAGATGAAGTCACCCTCCGTGTGGAGGGTGTGGATTGAAATAGCCATCCCGGAAGCCCCTGCAAGCCTATCCCCCCGTCACCCTCCGTGTGGAGGGTGTGGATTGAAATATTTAAAAGGTGGTGTATATGGAAAAAGTCACCTGTCACCCTCCGTGTGGAGGGTGTGGATTGAAATATCCGATTGGGGGTGATAAAAATTGATCTTTAGGTCACCCTCCGTGTGGAGGGTGTGGATTGAAATTCTCTGCGCTACGCCATATGTCTGATAACCAATGGTCACCCTCCGTGTGGAGGGTGTGGATTGAAATTTTTTGCTTGCGGTTTTGCTTCCCGTTTTGTTTGGGTCACCCTCCGTGTGGAGGGTGTGGATTGAAATCTGCTACCACTTCAAAGTGCTCCGTTCTTTCTACGGTCACTCTCCGTGTGGAGGGTGTGGGTTGAAATACCTGTCCGATGTTTACCCTGACAGATCCCTTGACCATTCTCTATACGGAAAGCGCGGCTGAAACACACTATGGACGAAGTTTATTGATAAGATTTTGCTGGGAGTGTCCGTGTATAAGTGTGATAGGTGAGAGGTTGACACATTCCTCCTTTTTGCGATAAGATTAAACCATATAAAGTAGTTTCCTAGTAAAGCAACGAAATCGCACAGGAGGTGGCAGTATGCGAACGATTAGCGGAGTGGCGGCCTCCAAAGGAATCGCAATCGGAAAGCTCTGCATCCGGCAGAATCCTGCAGAGATGAAAAACATGCCGCCTGCTGCCGATGCAAACATTGAGATTCAACGCTTGTATGCTGCGCGCACGGCAGCAGAGCGAAAGATCAACAAGCTCTATCGCCAAGCGCTACATAAATTTGGAGCCGAAGATTCGTTGATTTTTAAAAGTCATATTATGCTCTTGGAAGATCATGAATTTTTTGATCATATCCAAAGCCACATTCTTCACGATCATATGACAGCAGAGTCGGCCGTTTATATGACCGCCCAGCATTTTTATCAGTTTTTTTCTGAGATGGAAGACGAGTACATGCGGGCGCGTGACACGGATATTCGGGATGTCGCTAGGCATTTGCTGCGCTATTTAAATCCGGATTACGCAGAACAGTTGAATGGAATGCGGGAAAAGGGAATTGTAGCTGTGGAAGAGCTCTTACCAAGCGAGGCGGTTACATTTAATCGCAGAAAAGTGCTTGCTTTTTTATCGAAAAGCGGTTCCCGTTACTCGCATGCCGCAATCCTTTTGCGTAATGCAGGGATCCCCTATGTGGTTGGCTTGGAGGATTCCTATCAATCTTTGGTCCAGGCAGAGACCGTGGTTGTGGATGGTTTTACAGGCGACGTCGTTTTAAATCCAGATACTATGGCGCTGAGAGAATATGGCGAAAAGCAATATGAATACTTTTTGCATTTGCATGCGCTTCATGAATTGCGCGGCTGTCCCTCTGTGACGCGGGATGGCTATCGCATCGACATCCATGCCAATATTGGGCATGTGGAAGATGTGCAGCAGGTTTTGGACAATGACGCCGATGGAATCGGCCTACTGCGTACAGAGTTCCTTTATTTGGGGAACAATATGGATTGTTCCGAAGAGGGGCAGTTCCAAGCCTATAAAAAAGTTCTGGAAAAGATGCAGGGGAAGCGCGTGGTCATCCGGACACTCGATGTCAGCGAAGAGCCGGAGATCAGCCAGTGGCGCTATGGAGACCGCGTCAATCCTGCTATGGGGTTTCGGGCGATACGCTTCAGCTTGCGCCGGCCGGATTTGTTTTTGACACAGCTTCGGGCAATTTTGCGGGCGTCCGTCTATGGGAAAGCTGCGGTTCTATTTCCGGTTGTGACATCCGAAGAGGAGGTTATAAAGGCGAAAGCATTGTTGCAACAAGCACGTGCGTCGTTGGAAGCAGAAGGAGTTCCGGTGGCTGACAAGATTGAAATAGGGATTATGATCGAAACACCGGCCGCGGTTATTCTGAGCGACCGTCTTGCATCGATGGTGGATTTTTTTAGCATTGGAACGAACGATTTGACACAGTACATTCTCGCAACAGACCGAATGAATGATTCGATAGCTTCGTTGTATAATCCACGGCATCCAGCGGTACTTCGCATGATTGATATGACGGTGGCAAACGCCAAGAAACATGGAATCTGGACAAGCATCTGCGGTGAATCGGCGGCAGATGCGGAACTGTTACGATTTTACCTTGCGATGGGGGTGGAAGAGCTTTCTGTCGCTCCATCTGCGGTGTTGGAATTGCGCCGTATCGTGCGGCAAACAACGCTTGGAAAGCATAAAGATCGGATTATCCAAAAATATTGCAACGGATAGAAAACGATGGGTAGAAAGAGGACGTGGCTTTCATGTCCTTTTTCTATATAGCGTGCGATCATGCGCATCGAGAAAAAGATTCATTACATCCCTGAGTTGTGTTCGCAGAGATGGGTAGGGTGTGTCGTTCATAATAAACGGATAGAGAAAGAATGAGGGTTCAAACGATGGCAAAGACATTGGTATTGGCGGAAAAACCGTCTGTCGGAAGAGAGCTGGCGCGGGTGCTTGGATGCAGGCAGGGCGGCAATGGGTATCTGTCCGGTGGGCAATATATTGTGACATGGGCGTTGGGACATCTTGTGGAGCTGGCTGAACCGGAGGCGTATGGAGAACAGTACAAGACTTGGAGCATGGATACCCTGCCGATGTTGCCGGAAAAGATGGAATTGAAAGTCATTCCTGAAACGAGCAAGCAATATAGCGTTGTAAAAAAATTGTTGCATAGTCCGGAAGTTGGCTCCTTGGTTATTGCAACGGACGCCGGCCGGGAGGGAGAACTGGTCGCACGCTGGATCTTGGAAAAAGCAGGCTTCCATAAGCCAGTCAAACGCCTGTGGATCTCTTCCCAAACGGATCGCGCCATCCGCGAGGGGTTTGCAAACTTAAAGGATGGAAAGGCGTATTATAACCTGTATATGTCGGCCCAGTCCCGTGCAGAAGCGGATTGGCTGGTCGGGCTCAATGTCACCCGCGCGCTGACCTGCAAATTTAACGCACAGCTATCTGCGGGGCGTGTGCAGACGCCGACCTTGGCGTTGCTTGTTCAGCGGGAAGAGGAGATTCGCCGCTTTGTCCCGAAAGACTACTATACAGTTCGCGCTGACCTGGGAAACTTCTTTGTGACTTGGCACAATGGCAAGAATCAGACCGCAATTTCAGACAAGGAGAAGGCAGATGCCATCGCGGAGAAGATCCGAGAAAAGAAGTTTCGCATCACCGAAGTAAAAAAAACATTTGGTTCGACACCGCCACCGATGCTCTATGACCTGACAGAATTGCAGCGCGATGCAAATAAATTGTACCAATACTCCCCCAAGCAGACGTTAAACATCATGCAGCGTCTATATGAAACTCATAAGGCGCTTACGTATCCCCGCACGGATTCCCGGTATCTGACTGCAGATCTTGTACCGACGCTGCCGGAGCGCCTGCGTGCGGTGAACCACGGGGAGTTTGGCCCCATTGTAGGGGAGATCTTCCGTACCCGGAAGAGCATTTCCCATGCGTGCGTCAACAATGCGAAGGTGACCGATCATCATGCGATCATCCCCACGGAGGAGCAGGTCAATTTGCTCAGCTTGAACCAGGAAGAGAGAAGGATCTATACGCTGGTCGTCAAACGGTTCCTGACCTGTTTCTATCCGAGCTATGACTTTAAGAAAATCCGTGTGGAATTGACCGCTGAGGGCGAGTCGTTTTCTGCGGCCGGCCGTGAGATTATCGAGCTGGGGTGGAAAAAGGTCGAAAAAGGCATCGAAGAGGACGAAGAAGAAGCCGCAGAGCAGGTGCTTCCAAACCTGCGCCAAGGGGATTCCTTTGTGTGTAAAAACATCCAACTCAAAGCGCAGAAAACCGCTCCGCCTGCCCGCTATACAGAGGCGACGCTCCTTTCCGCTATGGAGAATCCTTCAAAGTTCATCGAGGATAAAAAGATGAAGGAATATATCGGCGGCGGCCTGGGAACGCCTGCTACCCGCGCGGACATCATTGAAAAGCTGTTCAGCTCCTTTTATGTAGAGAAGAGAGGGAATTCGCTGGTTCCAACGTCGAAAGGCATGCAACTGATCGGCCTTGTGCCGCCGGACCTGAAGGAACCTCTTCTCACAGCGCGCTGGGAACAGCGGTTGGAAGGGATCAGCCAGGGAAAAGAAAACCGGGGCGCTTTTATCAAAGAGATCAAGGGATATGCGACCGCTTTGGTCAAAACGGTTGCCAATAGCGAGGCGACCTATGTGCACGAAAACATGACCCAGAAGATATGCCCGGAGTGCGGAAAGCATCTGCTGATGGTCAACACCAAAAAAGGCAAAATGTTGGTATGCCAGGACCGGGAATGCGGCTATCGCCGCAATGTTGTGACGGAGACGCGGGTGCGCTGCCCCAATTGCCATAAGTTTATGGAACTCTTTGGCGAGGGGGACAATAAGACATTCGCATGCCGCTGCGGTTTCCGCTCCAAGGCGGATAAGTTTTTTGAAAGCCGGGAAAAGCGGTCCAGTGCATCGAAACGGGATGTACAACAGTATTTGAGAAATCAAAACCAGAAGAAAGATCCAGGCGTCAGTGCATTTGCAGCCGCGTGGGCGAAGAGCTTAGAAGCGGCGAAGAAAAAAGGATCAGAATGAGCATGTGGATTCGCACAAAAACATTCTGGAAATCCTTGTTATTTCATGTGTAATATTTTATAATAAGAATAGAGGGTACAACAAATTTTTGGAAGCTTCATTCTACATCACAGGGAGGGCGTTTCGATGAAACCGTTTGTGATTACAGTCGCGCGCGGATATGGAAGCGGTGGCAAGACAATCGGCAAAATGTTGGCGGAGGATCTGGGCGTCAAATATTACGATATGGAGTTGTTGCGGCTTGCATCCGACGAAAGTGGGATCAATGAGCACCTTTTTGCAGAGGTGGATGAGAAGCTCAAAACGCCGCGTCTGTTTAAGCCGCGTAAAAGTGCGTACACAGGCGAAGTGATTCCCCCAGATAGCGAAGATTTTGTTTCCGATCAGAATTTATTTAATTATCAGGCAAAGGTGATCCGCGATTTAGCGGAGAAAGAATCCTGTGTGATTATTGGGCGGTGCGCAGATTTTGTATTAAAAGACTACAAAAACGTTGTGCGCGTATACGTACACGCCCCGTTTGACTATTGCGTAGAAAAGACCATGATGGTTCATGGAAATATGGACGAAGAGGAGGCCAAACGGTATATCCGCAAAGTGGACAAACGCCGTGGGGATTACTATCTCTATTTTACTGGACGCGATTGGCATAATGCAGATAACTACGACCTTTGCCTCAACAGCAGCGACCTTGGCTGGGAAAAATGTGTGGCGCTAGTAAAGGCTTATATGGAGATTAAACTCGGCGATTAAAGGCGCCGTTCGTTGTAAAAA
Organism: Anaeromassilibacillus sp. D41t1_190614_C2; assembly: GCF_015558525.1. Lineage (NCBI taxonomy): Bacteria > Bacillati > Bacillota > Clostridia > Eubacteriales > Acutalibacteraceae > Anaeromassilibacillus > Anaeromassilibacillus sp. D41t1_190614_C2. The sequence continues at coordinate 71,956 of NZ_JADMOD010000009.1, forward strand.
GCTCCCCTCGGATTCTTTCTTGAGAATCCGAGGGGAGCTTTTATAGATGTTGAATGGCAAAGGCCTTTCCATATTTCCAGGGGGAGGCCAAGGATTCCGTCCTCTCCTGGAAAACAGATATCCCTTTGACGCGGTTTTAAATGGGCAATCGCTTTAAAATGCCTCACGATGGCGCTGATGGCGAAGTTCCCGGCGTTTTTCACCGGCTTCCCATTCGGCACGATCTTGGAAATTCTCCAGAATCAGCCCGGGAACAGCGGTAGGGTTGCCCTGGTCATCCAAGGCGACTTCCACCAGATAGGCGGTGTTTACAAGTTTGCGCTCCCCGGAGAGGCTTTCCACAAAACTATCGACGCGCACTTCCATAGAGGTACGCCCGACGTAGGTGATTTTCCCATGCAGGACGACTGTACTGTTCGCATAAACCGCTTCTTTAAATTGGAGATTATCAATTGCGGCGGTTGTGACATTCCGATTGGAATGTCGCCGCGCGACGATTCCGCCTACAACATCAATCCAGGCGGCCAGCTGTCCGCCGAATACGCGGCCAGCCCCATTCAAATGGTTAGGCATGATGGCTTGTACCTGTTCGACTTCAGAGTCTGCCACACGTTTTGCAGGGATGTTGGATTCCATAGGATCATTCCTTTAAACATGATTTTGGAGTGCAGGATTTTGAATAGGTGTGGATCTGTTGGCGCCAAGGCCCTTTTGAAGGCCACACTTGCACAGAATACCAATCACAAAAAATTTACGATTTACCTGGATTCCAAGATTTTCTTTTCTAATTATAACGTAAAATGCCCGGTTCTGTAAAGCTGGTTTGTACAAGAGGCTGAAAGAATGAACAAAAGATTGCAATCAGCCTGGTAGAGGTAACAGGATTGTAGTTGCACCAGGTAGTTTTTGTAGCTATAATGGTTCCTATGCAGAAAGGAGGCGGTGAGATGCCGGAAGAGTCTTGTTGCGCCATCCTTGTCGCGGCGGGAAACTCCAGCCGCATGGGGATGGGAATGTCCAAGCAGTTCCTTTTGTTGGGGGGGAAGCCGGTTATTGTACATACGCTGCTTGCCTTTGAGCGGGCGGCGAGCATTTCCAGCATCGTTGTAGTTTGCCGCCCGGAGGATCAGGCAGCTGTACAGTGTTTAGCGGATCAGCATGCAATTGGAAAGTTGTGCGCCGTTGTAGCGGGGGGAGCGACCCGGCAGCGCTCTGTCGCTGCGGGACTGGCTGCCGTACCAAAGGAAACGGAGTATTTGGCTATTCATGATGGGGCGCGTCCGCTGATTCGCCCTGAGGAGATCGACGCCACCGTACAGGATGCCCGGACTTATGGAGCTGCCGCGCTTTGCACGTTGGTGAAAGATACGATTAAAATGCAGAATACGGATGGATTTGTTTGTTCTACGCCGGACCGCAGCTCCCTGCGCGCGGTGCAGACTCCGCAGGTTTTTGAACGGGGTCTCTACGAACAGGCGATGCAAGTTGCAGCGCAAGAAGGCGCGGATTATACGGACGACTGCCAACTGGTGGAGCATTTGGGAAAAATGGTCCATTTGGTCACCGGCGGTTATACAAATATCAAGATTACAACCCCGGAGGACCTCCCTGCGGCGGAGGCGCTCCTCAAGAAAGAAAGGGGCGATCCTATGCGAATTGGGCACGGCTACGATGTCCACCGGCTGGTGCCCGGCCGGAAACTGGTTTTGGGTGGTGTTGAAATCCCTTATGATAAAGGCCTTTTGGGGCATTCGGATGCCGATGTATTGACCCATGCCGTGATGGATGCGTTGCTGGGAGCAGCGGCGCTGGGCGATATTGGAACATGGTTCCCGGACACAGACCCAGCTTACAGCGGCGCAGACAGCTTGGCGCTGCTGCGGCAGGTGGTCCATATCTTGCAGAAACACGGCTGCCGGATTGTAAATATCGACGCGACGGTTTTGGCCCAGGAACCAAAGCTCAAGCCTTATATTGAGATGATGCGCAGCCGTTTGGCTGAGGCGAGTGGAATGGAACTTGGGCAGGTTAGCGTGAAGGCTACAACGGAAGAAGGGCTCGGATTTACAGGGGAAAAGCAGGGGATCGCCGCTCATGCGGTGTGCTTGTTGGAAAAATAAAGGGGCAGGTTGTTCTTTCTAAGGAAATAGTCAAAGGGCTTGTTTGTAGCATACTCTGGTAATAAAAACAGAGAGGTGATACTTGTGGGCAAGCCTATGCTTATGGTTAGCTCCATCACATACGCGATGAAGGGGCGAGACCTGCTTTTTCAACACGGGATCAAGTCCTATGTAGAGAGAACACCGCACAGCAATGAAAACGCTGGATGCGGATACAGTATATATGTCCCCAACCGCACCGACGAGGCGGAGGCCATTTTGACACGAGCTGGCATTCGGGTCCTGGGCCGGACGGAAAGGGAGGACGTGGGATGATTTATTTCGATAACGCCGCGACCACCTACCCAAAGCCGCCGCAGGTGATTCGTGCAGTTGACGAAGCGATGCAAAAATACGGGGCAAATCCAGGCCGGGCAGGCCATACGATGTCCATGGAGACAGCGGAAGAGCTGTACCGGTGCCGGACGGCTGTGGCAGAATTTTTCCACGCGCCAGGCCCAGAGTGCGTAGTGTTTACACTCAATTGTACGCAAGCGATCAATTTCGTCTTAAAAGGTGTGTTAAAATCCGGGGATCATGTGGTCACCTCCAATTTGGAGCACAATGCCGTCATGCGCCCTCTCCAAGCGCTCCAAAAGAGGGGCGTCACTTATACAGAGGCGCAGGTAGTCCCTGGGGATAACGACGCTACGGTAGACGCCTTCCGGAAGGCACTGCGCGCCAATACCAAATTGATCGTCTGCACGCATGTTTCCAATGTGTGGGGCATTCGTCTGCCCATTGAGCGTTTAGCTGCACTGGGGCACGAGTATGGGGTCCCGATTGCTGTGGATTGCGCACAAAGCGCGGGCGTGCTGCCGGTTGATATGCAGGAGTTTCAATTCGACTATCTCTGTGTGGCTGCCCATAAAGGGCTCTATGCCCCCATGGGGACGGGAATTTTGATTACACCGCATGGGGCGTCCATGGAAACGTTGATGGAAGGCGGGACCGGGACGGCATCCATCTCATTGGAGCAACCGGAGACCATGCCCGACCGCCTGGAAAGTGGGACCATCAACATCCCGGGGATTGCCGGGATACGTGCAGGGATTTCTTTTGTGAAAAGCAAGGGGATTGAACGGATCTACCGGCATGAGCTGGGGCTGATCCAGGCATTATACCGAAGCCTATCCAAGATGGAAGGGGTTCAGCTTTACACACCGGAGCCTGTGGAGCCGTACTTTGCCCCTGTGCTTTCCTTCAATATAAAGGAGGCCAACAGCGAGGCTGTAGCGCAGAGGTTAAATGCGGCGGGGATCGCCGTCCGTGCGGGGTTGCACTGTGCGCCTAGGGCTCACGAGAGCTTTGGGACTTTGCAGCAGGGGGCTGTGCGTGTATGCCCGTCCGCCTTTAATAATATGAATGAGATCCGTGCGTTCTCCAACACGGTTATGAAAATTCATAGAAAATAGGGGAAAAGCATTTGCATATCCCATTAATTGTGATAATATTATATTGGATATTTTTATTATATGAAGGCATACGAACGTTAAAAATAGATTGAGAGCTTGTGAAAAGCGGAAGATAGTGGGTGCAAGAGAATATGGATTTTATTACCGGGCTTTGGGATACATTTGTTGCGTTGATCCATACTTTCAGTTTGAGCGACGCATTGGATGTATTGCTGGTCTCCTTTATTATTTATAATGGAATTAAGTTGATCCGCGAAACACGGGCAGAGCAACTGGTCAAGGGAATCATCATCCTGATGGGGGTCTATGCTGCCTCTGTTGTGATCCATTTGAACATGATGAGGACCTTATTGGATTATTTTTTCAATTTTACCATTATTGCCCTGTTGGTGATCTTTCAGCCAGAAATTCGCCGTGCGTTGGAGCAAATTGGCCGCAGCAAATTGGGTGGGAAATATTGGTTCCAGATCTCTTCGGAGGAAGCGGAAAAAGCCCTGCAGAAAAAACGGAAATGCCTTAACGCAGTCGTGGAAGCGTCTGGCAAATTTCAGAAATCCAAAACAGGCGCTTTGATGGTGTTCGAAATGCAAACAAAGCTTGGCGACATCATTGACACAGGTACAATTGTCAACGCGGAGCCTTCGGTGCCGCTGATTGGCAACATCTTTTGGAATAAAGCGCCGTTACATGACGGGGCGATGGTGATCCGTGACGGGGTGATCTATGCCGCTGGCTGTATCCTTCCACTGACCAAAAGCGATACCGTCAGCGTCGATCTTGGCACCCGCCACCGCGCTGCGATCGGAATGAGTGAAAACTCCGATGCGGTCGTGGTGGTCGTATCCGAAGAAACCGGGCAGATCTCCATTGCGGTCAATGGGGTTTTGACGCGGAATTATACGCGTGAAACGTTGCAGAGCGCACTGGAAGCGCTTCTTCTGCCGGAAGAAAATGCGAACGGTGAAAAACGTACGAGCAGAATTCCTTCCATTAGGAGGGGAAGAAAATCATGAACCATAAAAAATTTAGCTTAGGAAGTTTATTCTATAACAATAAATTTGTTTTGATTTTCTCTGTATTTGTCGCGCTGGTCATTTGGGTTGTTTTTGCCACGCGCAATACCGAGGAAATCCCACGTACTGTGACAGATGTGCCGATTGTCGTCAATTTGTCGGACTCGGCTCAGCAGTCGGGGCTAAAAGTGTTTAGCCCCATCAACGCCAAGGCAAAAGTGGCGATCAAGGGGAACAGCCTGACCGTCAACCAGGTTAAAAATACCGATTTGCAGATTGAAGCGAAACAGGCAGCGTCTTTGACCGGTCCAGTAAGCAACTACAAATTGGAGCTTTCCGCCACCAAATTGGGGAATCTCTCCAACTATGAGGTGGTTTCGATTGAACCTTCCAGCATTTTAGTCACTGTGGATTACTACAGCGAAAAGGTATTCAATATTGATACCAGCCAGATTACGCCGCCTGTAGACCCGCAGTACTATTTGAATACGCCGACCCTTTCTAGCGATAGCGTGACGGTTTCCGGCCCAAAACAAGAGGTCGATCAGGTCGCAAAGGTGACCATCCCTTATGAGCAGGACAAGACGCCTTTGACAGAGACCAAACATTTTACAGGCCGGCTGGTAATGCTGGATGCAGATGGAAATGAAATTAAGAGCGATAATCTTACTTTGAGCATGGAATCGGTCGAAGTCACATGCAATGTGTTGTACCGAAAGGTTTTGCCCTTACAGGTGGAATTCTCGGGGAGACCGAGCAACCTTACCGGCTTTGAAAGCCGCGTGACCGTCGAACCAAAGGAAATCGAAGTGGCTGGGCCAGAGGATGCGTTTGCAAATATTTCCGAGCTCACGTTGCCCGCCATTGATTTTTCGACGATCAGCCCCACAAGCAATGAATTTGATGTGGATGTCAGTTTGCCGACGGGATTTAAAAACGTCAGTAATATTTATACGGCCAAAGTGAGCATCGATTTGGACACTTTTACAACCCGGACTGTTTCCCTCAACCCGGAGACGATTACCTTCAAGAATCTTCCCGCGGGATACGAAGCGGCCGTATATACGCAGAGTCTCAGCGTGACCGCTGTCGGCCCGCCGGATGAAATTGAGGCGTTTACGGAAAACAATCTGGTGGCTCAGATTGATATGACTGGTAAAGAGCAATTTACCGGTCAGACGGAAGTCCCTGTCACGATTTCCGTAACGGGCGCACCCAATTCCTGGGTGTATGGCAGCTATATGGTCAATATTGGTGTGAGCGCAAAAATGGAATAACAAGCGATATGCAAGGACCTATGAAAAGGAGCAAGCCTGTTTGACGGCAGGTTGCTCCTTTTCTCTGCTTTCCTGAAAAGTCCAGAACCGTTTGGAAAAGTATTTGGGAGCACAGGCCATGGGTATTGAATAAGAATTGCCAAAATGGTACAATAAAACTCTGTAAAATGATCGTTTGCTTTCATGACGAGAGGTCCTAGTGGACCGGGCGCATGCACAAGATGGTGTATTTCGCGCCTTTCGGAATGCAAGGATGCAATGCGTTATTATCCTAAGTGTGGCAACGGATACGGTGCATGTGCGCACAGGAAACGGTGGGCCCTAGCAGATACGAGGTGGATGGGAAAATGAAGAAGTGGAATGTATTGCCGTGTGATTGGAAAGCGGCGGAAGCACTTGCACAGCGGTATCAGGTCCCGGCGGCGATGGGGGCGCTGCTCCAAACGCGCGGGTTGACCGGGCCGGAACAGATTGAAGCAATGTTTGGATCGGAGATCTCTTTGTCCGACCCGATGCAAATGGTGGATATGGACCGCGCTGTCGAGCGGGTTTGGCGAGCGGTCAATGGCTTTGAAAAAATTACAGTCTATGGAGATTACGATGCAGATGGCGTCACCTCCACGGCGATGCTGTATTCTTACTTGGAATCCAATGGGGCCGATGTGACATACTATATCCCAGAACGGGAGCGGGAAGGGTACGGCTTGAATGTAGCGGCGCTTGACCAGCTGCACCAGCAGGGGACTCAACTGATTATCACGGTGGACAACGGCATTTCGTCCGTCGAAGAGGTTGCCTATGCGGCACAGCTTGGAATGGATGTTGTGGTGACCGACCACCACCGGCCGCGCGAGGTTCTCCCAGCCGCTTGCGCTGTGGTGGACCCGCACCGGCTGGATTGCCCCAGCCCCTTTAAGGATTTCGCCGGCGTGGGCGTGGCCTTTAAATTGATTATGGCTTTGGAAGGGCCGGATTGTGATTTGACCGGCCTGTTGGAAAATTATGCGGATCTGGTCGCCATCGGTACAATTGGGGACGTCGTTCCCCTGCTGGGGGAGAACCGCGTTCTGGTCCGTGCCGGCTTGCCGCATTTGTCCCGGTCCGACCGCCTGGGCTTGCGGGCCCTTTTGGAAAATGCCAGCCTGGACAACCGGGAACTCACGGCGGCCAATGTGGCGTTCGGCGTTGTGCCACGGATCAACGCGACGGGCCGGATTGCTTCCCCGGACCGCGCTGTCCGCCTCCTGCTCTCCGAAGATCCGGAGGAAGCGGCTGGACTGGCGGGGGATGTTTGCGATTGCAACGATTACCGGCGGCAGATTGAGAGCGATATCTTTGAGCGGGTTTTAGAAGAATTAGAGAAAGACCCACAGCGGCTATATGACCGCGTTCTGGTAGTCGCGGGAGAAAATTGGCATCCGGGCGTGATTGGGATTGTTTCTGCGCGCATTACCGAGCGATTTGGAAAACCGAGCATCTTGATCTCGGTCAATGGGACGGAAGCAAAAGGTTCTGGCAGGAGCATCGAAGGGTTTTCTCTATTTGAGGCGGTTTGCTCCTGCTCGGATTTGCTCACCAAATTTGGCGGGCACCCCATGGCGGCGGGGCTGAGCCTCCGGCCGGAAAACATCGAACGGTTCCGCGAGAGGATCAATGCCTATGCCGCGGCCCATACGCCGCAGATGCCCATGCCAACGCTCACCATCGACTGTATTTTGCAGCCGGAGCAGCTGACCCTGGAAGTGACGCGCAGTGTAAAATTGCTGGAGCCGTTTGGAACGGGAAATCCTGCCCCGCTCTTTGGATTGTTTGGCGTCCGCTTGCAGGACATTACGCCGGTTGGCGGCGGGAAGCACCTCCGATTGACGGTGGTAAAGGGGAATTACGCGGTGCGCTGTATGCGGTTTGGCGTGTCCTTGGAGATGTTCCCCTATGCGGCGGGGGATCTTCTCGATTTGGCGGTGACGCTGGACGCCAAGCTCTTTAATGGGAAAGAGACGCTTTCCATCATCGTCAGGGACTGCAAGCCCTCCGGGATGGACGGCGCCTCCGTATTGACCGGCGTGCAGGTGTACGAAAAATGGATGCGGAACGAATCGATGACCAAACAAGAGGTGGACAGTCTTACCCCTACCCGGGAGGAATTTGCCAATGTCTATCGGTTCTTACGAGCGAAAAACGGTTATGAAGGTCCCGAAGAGGTGTTTTTTTATCGCACCTGCGCTTCGCCCGGAGGGAATATGGGCAAGCTGTTGACGATGTTAGATGTTTTGTCGGAGCACGGCTTGACGTCACAGCAGCGGTCCGGCGGCGTTTGTAAGTTGACCTTGAAGCCGGTACAACGGAAAGTCAATTTATTTGATTCCAAGATTTTGGCGGGATTGCGGGCTTTACAGAAGGAGGGGGAACCTTATGGCGGAGAAACTCAGAACCTATAACGACTTATTAAAACTGATTCAGGACAGCGAACGGGAATATGACCTAGCTCTGATCGACAAAGCCTATCAATTGGCCTATCAGATGCATGGGGATCAAAAGCGTCTCTCCGGAGCGCCATATATTTCCCATCCCATCGCGGTGGCTTGCATCCTGGTAGAGATGGGTATGGATTCCGAATCGGTTGCGGCGGGCCTACTGCACGATGTGGTGGAAGATACGCCGGTGGACCTTGAGCAGATCCGCAAAATGTTTGGCAATGAAATCGCCAATTTGACGAACGGCGTCACCAAACTCGGCCGGATTCCCTATTCCTCCCGGGAAGAACAGCAGGCGGAAAACCTGCGGAAAATGCTGATCGCTATGGCGGACGACATCCGCGTCATCATCATCAAATTGGCGGACCGCCTGCACAACATGCGCACCATTGAATTTATGGCGCCGCAGAAACAGCGCGACAAAGCACTGGAGAATATGGAGGTCTATGCGCCGATCGCCCACCGCCTTGGTATCCGCATGGTCAAAGAGGAGCTGGAGGATATCTCCCTGCGCTATCTCGACCCCATCGCTTACCAGGAGATTGAAAGCGGCCTGGCCATGCGCAGTGGGGAGCGGAAGGCGTTTATTGAGGTGACCAAAAAGCGCATTTACGACCGCATCTCGCCGGAAATCCCCAATGTGTATCTGGAAGGCCGTGTCAAGAGCATCAACGGCATCTACCGGAAGATGTTCATCCAGGGGAAAAGTATGGATGAAATCTATGACATCTATGCGGTGCGCGTCATCGTTGATACCATCAACGATTGCTATAATGTGTTGGGCGTGATTCACGACATGTTCCGCCCGATCCCCAACCGGTTTAAAGACTATATTTCCACGCCGAAGCCCAATGGATACCAATCCCTTCACACAACCGTGCTCAGCAAAGAAGGGGTTGCGTTTGAAGTGCAGATCCGGACTTGGGAGATGCACCATACAGCGGAATACGGCATCGCGGCGCACTGGAAATACAAACTTGGTGTGACCAAGGGGGACAAGCTGGACGACCGTTTGGCCTGGATCCGGCAGATGCTGGAGAACCAAAAAGACAGCGGCGATGCGACCGACCTGGTGCGGACGATTAAGTCAGACCTTGCGCCGGAAGAGGTGTTTGTATTTACCCCAAAGGGCGACGTGATCAGCCTGCCGAGCGGTTCCACCGTAATCGACTTTGCCTATGCCATCCACAGCGCGGTTGGTAACCGCATGGTGGGGGCCAAAGTCGACAAGCGCATCGTGCCGATCGACTATAAGGTGAAAAACGGCGAGATCATCGAGATTCTCACGGCCAAAGAGGGAAGCCATGGACCAAGCCGCGACTGGTTAAAGATTGTGAAGACCAGCGAGGCGCGCAACAAGATCCGCCAGTGGTTTAAAAAGGAGCGCCGTGAGGAGAACATTGTGGAGGGCAGGGCCGAGCTGGAGCGCGAATTCCGGCGCAACGGCATCGACCTGACGGACGAAGAGCTCAAGAGCTGCCTGGAACTCATCGGCCGCCGTCAGAATTGCACTTCGGAGGACGACGTCTATGCAGCCATTGGCTACGGCGGCATCCAGCTTTGGAAGGTCATGCCGAAGCTCAAGGAGGAATATATCAAATCCCACAAGCCGGCGGTGCAGGAGGAGCGTCCCAAGCAACAGCCTAAGACAAACAAAAAACCGGTCGGCGGCGTGATCGTAGACGGCATGGAGGGGTGCCTCATCAAGTTCTCCCGCTGCTGCAATCCGTTGCCGGGCGATGAGATCATCGGGTTTATCACCCGCGGGTTTGGCGTTTCCATCCACAAGCGGAGCTGTTCCAATGTGCCAAAGGTGATCCGGGACGCACCGGAACCGGAGCGTTGGATTCAGGCGCACTGGGAGGGCGTGGTCAAAGAGGTGTTCAAATCCACACTGGAAATCGTGGCAACAGACCGCCCCGGTTTGCTGGCGGATGTCACCCAACAGCTTTTCAATATGCATTTGTTTATCCATTCCCTCAATTCACGCGAGACAAAGGACGGCAGCGCCGTCATCTCGGTGACCATCACCATCAATGGAAGAGACCATCTACAGACCATTATCAGCCGTTTGATGAACATTTCCGGGATTGTCTCGGTGCGTAGAGCGTAATCGGCTGTGTTATAGAAATGGAGAGTTCCTTATGAAAGTAACCAGATATACCGGCGGGCCGTTGCCCACCAATTGTTATATGTTGACAGATGAATCCACCGGCGCATCAGCGGTGATTGACCCGGGCTTTGTGAATGCCAGCCTCCTGAAAGCGGTGGAGGAAGCGGATGTTCAGGCGATTTTGCTGACCCACGGCCATTGGGATCACATTGCGGGCGTTGCGGAGATTCAGAAGAAGACCGGCGCGAAATTGTACATCGACGCGGAGGACGAGCTGTTCCTCACGGACAGTGCCTTGAATTTGTCTGTTGAACTGACGGGCCGTCCGCTTCCGCCGCTAAAGGCCGACGTCACGGTCTCCGACGGCGACGTCATCCCGCTGGGAAACCTGCGCATTCATGTCCTGCACACGCCGGGTCACACCATCGGCAGCTGCTGCTATGTGGTGGAGGGCGCTATTTTCAGTGGGGATACCCTCTTTAAGATGAGCGCCGGGCGGACGGATTTCCCGACGGGTAGTTATCCGCAGCTGCTCGCGTCCCTGAAACGCCTTTGCGCTTTGGAAGGGGATTATCATGTCTATCCAGGGCATGAATGGGAGACAACTTTGGGCTTTGAGCGGAAGCACAATCCGTTTGTAGAGGGCTGACCTCATGGCAGAAAGAACATTGTATCAAAGCGCCCCGGTGATGCGGCTTTACATTGCGGAGCATCCCTTCCACTATGAGATGGAAAACCTGTGCCGCATCTTTTTTCCATATCATCGGATTGAAACCATCCCCTGCGGAACGGATGGGAACGGGGCGCATATTCTGGACTACGGCACATTGGGTGCTTACACGGGTATGCAAACGGAGTTAGGCGGCATCCGGCTGCAAGCCCGTTTATTCTTTGGCGGAAGGGAGCGGACAGCCGAGGAACGCACATCGCTCTCTTTCCCGGGGGATCTCAAGGAGTTGGAACGGCGTATGGGCGTCTTGCTCTTTGGGCTGCTTACACAGGCCTGTGCATACACGCCAAAGTGGGGAATCCTCACGGGGGTTCGCCCGATCAAGCTGTTGCGCAGCCTCGCAGAGCGTATGGGGGAGGAAGCGGCCTTGCAGAGCTTCCAGCAGGACTGGCTGGTGAGCGCGGAAAAAACGGAGTTGAGCCGCATCACCATGGGGAACGAGCAGAAGATTTTGTCCCTTTCCCGTCCCGAATCGTTTAGCCTGTATGTTTCCATCCCGTTTTGCCCCACGCGCTGTTCGTATTGCTCCTTTGTGTCGTCTTCTGTGGAGCGCACCGCAAAGCTCATCCCAGAGTATTTGGAACTGCTCTGCGTGGAAATCCAACATACGGCAGAGGTGGCAAAGGGGCTTGGCCTCCGCCTGGAATCGGTGTATATCGGCGGCGGAACCCCTACCACGCTTTCTGCGGAGCAGTTGGCCCAGTTGCTGGACACGATTACGGCGGCGTTTGACATGAGCACCTGCCGCGAGTTTACCGTAGAGGCGGGGCGTCCCGACACCATCACAGCAGAGAAGCTGAAAGCCATACTTCCGCGCGGGGTGACGCGGATCAGCATCAACCCGCAGACGCTGAACGACCATGTGTTGGAGACAATCGGACGCCGGCACACGGCGGCGCAGACGCTGGAAGCGTTTTCTTTGGCCCGCGCCTGCGGATACGATGACATCAATATGGATTTGATCGTCGGCTTCCCGGAGGATACCATGGAGAGCTTCCAAGAGACGATGGAGGGTGTGCTGGCGCTCCATCCGGAGAGCATTACCGTGCACACGCTTTCCTTGAAGCGGTCTGCGCGCATCTTCCAGGATGACAGCGAACCCTTTAGCAGGGATGCTGCGCTGGCGGGGGATATGTTGGATTGGGGCGATGCACAGCTCCTCCAACATGGCTATACGCCGTATTACCTGTACCGGCAAAGCCGGATGGTGGGCAACCTGGAAAACACGGGTTGGGCGAAGCAGGGGAAAGAGAGCCTCTACAATGTCTATATCATGGATGAAACGCATACCATATTGGCATGCGGTGCGGGTGCGGTCACGAAGGTGCGGGACCCGTATTCCGACCAGCTCAAACGCATTTTTAATTTCAAGTACCCGTATGAATACATCCGCCGCCACGGGGAAATGCTTACAAGAAAAGAACAGGTGAGAACCATTTATGAAGAATATTGGCGGGCAAGACAAACTTTATCATCGGTATGAGAACGACCTGGAGCGCATCAATTATGAGGCGGAACACAATGCCTCTGCGTTTATTGCCCGGACAGAGGCTGCGTTTCATCGGGATATCCGAAGGATCGCGGAAACCATCGCCTCCTCTACGGACCTATGCAAGGTCATCATGCTAGCGGGGCCGTCCAGCAGCGGAAAGACGACCACCGCGCACATCCTGTTGGACGCTTTGCGGGAATGCGGCATCGGTTCGCAGGTGATCTCGCTCGATAACTTTTATAAAGGGGAATCGGACGCGCCCCTATTGGAAAACGGCCAGCATGACTATGAGTCGGTGGAGGCATTGAACGTCCCGCTGTTGGAACGCTGCCTGCTCGATTTGATGAAGACCAACACCTGCGATATGCCGGTCTTTGATTTTGAGAATCACTGCCCGCACCCGTATACCCGGCGTATCCGCTTTGGGGAACGGGAGATCGCGGTGGTCGAGGGCATCCATGCGCTCAACCCAGCGATCAGCCGGCATCTGCCGGAGGACGGTGTTTTGAAAATATATATCAGCGTCAAACAGGGCTTTGAAGAGCAGGGCGAAGCGCTCCTTTCACCGAACCAGGTGCGCTTAGTGCGCCGGTTGGTGCGGGATTCCCTGTTCCGCAACACCCAGCCGGGCCGGACATTGGATATGTGGGATACCGTGATGGACGGGGAGCGGAAATACATCAAGCCCTATCGCGGGGAGGCAGATGTCACAATCAATTCCCTGCATTGCTATGAACCGTGCGTGATGCGGGCGCAGGCGCTTCCGCTTTTGGAGCGTGTGGATCCCTCGGAGCCCTATTATCCGCAGGCGTGTGAACTGGCAGATTGCCTGCGGCGGTTCACAACGATTTCGCAGGCGCTTGTGCCGAAAACTTCCCTACTGCGGGAGTTTATCGGGGGCGGCGTTTACGGGGAATAGCAAGTGGACAAAGGCATTTTATCCACATTGGAAGAGATTCCTAGGGAAACCCTTGATTTCCAGAATCAATTGGTGCTATAATTGAGCAAACTATCATAAAAAGGGAGCGTGTGAAAATGGGACTTTTTGAAGATGTCGTCGTGAATGCAAAAGAAGCAGTCAATGCCGTTGGCAAAAAAGCGGGCCAGATGGTGGATATTTCCAAGCTGAGGCTGAGCGCGGCGGATCTGAACAATGAAATTTCCAAGCGCTTTGAAGCCCTGGGCAGGGTGATATATGACGCCAAAAAGACGGGAAATGATTCCGCGGACTTGGCAGATGAATGCATCACGACCATCGACGACCTGTATGAGCAGTTGGATGCAGTAAACGATCAGATTTCTGCGTTGCGCAGTAAAGTGATCTGCAAGAAGTGCGGGGCGGAAAACCCAGCGGAAGCATGCTATTGCAACATGTGCGGCAGTAAATTCGATGCGCAGTAAGTTCGGCACTTAAGGAAATAGGTAGATGAAAAAGAGGGGGAAACCCCTCTTTTTGTGTTCTTAGCGTTGTGCAAGGGCGATGGAGGTCTAATCCATCCACAGATACCGTATATATGAACGGATGGGATCTATCCCGGGAGAGCGGCGCTGCAGCCGCAAAAAGATGGAGATGGGATGGTAGGATTATCTATGGGAAAACGGATGGGAGGCCCCACGAAGCAAAGCTTCCTGCACGGCGCATTGATCCTTCTAGTCGCTGTCGCGATTGTAAAGGTGATCGGCGCGCTTTTCAAAATTCCTCTGAATTTAATTATCACGCCGGTCGGCATGGGGTATTTTTCGACGGCGTACAACCTGTATAACCCAATTTTTAGCCTGGCCACCGCGGGGTTCCCCATTGCGATTGCCCGGCTGGTATCGGAGAATTATGCGAGGGGCCGCTTCCGGGACATCCGGCAGATCCATAAAGTGTCGATCCCCATTTTTCTGACGCTGGGCCTTTTGGCGTTTTGCCTGATGTTCTTCGGCGCGAAGCCATACGTCTCCTATGCGACGGACAGCGGGGATATGAATGCGCTGCCCGCCATTTATTTGCTATCCCCTGCGATCTTATTCAGCAGCATGGTGGCCATTTACCGCGGCTATTACGAGGGCCTGCGCAATATGTACCCCACCGCCCTCTCCGAAGTGGTGGAAGCGCTGTTCAAGCTGGTCCTGGGGTTGGCGGGCGCATATCTAGTGATCCAGAACGGATTAAACGAATATGCGGCCTCCGGCACGGTCTATGGAATCCCGGTGGAATCGGTGGAATACGCCAAAGCAGCCGCCCTGCCCTATGCCGCTGCGGGAGCGATTTTTGGCGTGACCGTCGGCTCCGCTTTTGGCTTTGTCTTCCTGTGGATTTACCATAAATGCAATGGGGACGGGATTACGCACGAGATGCTGGCCGGCTCGCCGCGTCCCTATCCGATGAAGCAGACGGTGGTCCGCCTGGTACGAACGGCCATCCCGGTGGCGCTGGGCGCTCTGGCGGTCAATCTTTCCAGCCTGGTAGATACGACGTTTGTACAGCGCCGTCTGCGCGATATTATGTCCGTTCATCCGGAGGTGTTGCTGCAGGAATACAGCGGCCTGTTGAGCGAAGTCGTCATCCAAACGGACCGCGTCCCGACGTTCCTGTTCGGCTGTTACGGCAATGCGACGACCCTGTTTATGCTCGTACCGGCGATCACCCAGGCGTTTGGCGTGTCAGCCCTTCCGAATGTCACCACGGCCTGGACCACAGGCGACCCGAAGAAGATCAAAAATAGCATTGAAACCGTCCTGCGCGTTGTGGCGATGATTACCATTCCGGCGGGCTTGGGGCTTTCCGTCCTCTCCGGGCCGATCACGCAGCTGTTGGGCTATAATGAGATAACGGGAAAAATCCTGATCCTCCTGGGCCTCGGAGCGATTTTTGCCGCCACGGATACCCCAATCAACAGCATGTTGCAGGCGGTGGGGCGCGTCGATCTGCCCATTAAGCTGCTCTCTGTGGGGTTGGTCATCAAAGTGGTTCTCAATTACCTGTTGGTTGGAATCCCGGAGATCAATGTGATGGGCGCGGGGATCGGCACGCTAGTCTGCTATTTCTTCCTGACGGTGTTCGGGTTGGTTCTGCTGTGCCGGGAGGCCAAGATCAAGTTGGACTGGGTTGGGCTGTTTGTAAAGCCCTTCCTTTCGGGAGGCGTCTGTGTCCTGTCCGCTTATCTGGTGCAGAACTATGCCGCCATGTTGGTGGACGGCCGCATTGCCACCATTCTAGCGCTGTTTGTGGCGGTCGTAGTCTATGGCGCCTGCATGCTTTGGACGAGGGCTTTGCAGAAAAGCGACATCCTGATGCTGCCCAAGGGACAAAAAATTGCCAAAATACTTGAAAATCATGGTTGGATAAGGTAATATAGAACTTGTCCATTTTTGCCCGATGGCAACGGGTTGATTGGATTCGTAGAATGGTTTCGGAAGCAGAGGTGTAAGACACTTGGAGTTTCAAAGAAAAGACAAATACAGCATGGACGATTTGCTGGAAATCATGAAGATCCTGCGCGCCCCCGGCGGGTGTCCATGGGACCGCGAGCAGACGCATCAAAGCATCCGCAACTGTTTCATTGAGGAGACCTATGAGGCGGTCGAGGCCATCGATACCGAAGACCCTGTCCTGTTGCAGGAGGAGCTTGGCGACGTCCTGTTGCAGGTGCTTTTCCACTCGGAAATCGAAGAGGAAGAGGGCCGGTTTGACTTCTCCGACGTGGTGGACGGGGAAGCGAAAAAGATGGTGGAACGCCATCCGCACGTGTTTGGTTCCGTAACGGTGGACGGCACAGAGGATGTGCTCACCAATTGGGACGCGATCAAGAAGAAGACAAAGGCGCAAAAGACGCAGACCGAAGTACTGCAAAGCGTCAGCAAGGCATTGCCGGCGTTGATGCGCAGCCAGAAAGTGCAGCAGAAGGCGGCGAAGGTCGGTTTTGATTGGCCGGATGTCTCTGGAGCGCTGGATAAGGTCGAGGAAGAAACCGCTGAACTGCGCGAGGCAATCCGCGCAGAGGGCGAGGACGCCTGCGCCGAGGAGCTGGGGGACCTGCTCTTCTCGGTCGTCAATGTGGCCCGCTTCCTTCACGTCAGCGCAGAACAATCCCTCAGTGAGGCCTGCGAAAAATTTATCCGCCGTTTCCAGAAGGTGGAAGAATTGGCGAATGCGCGCGGGGTCGATATGCAGTCCGCGGGCATCGATGCATTAGACAAGCTTTGGGAAGAAGCAAAGAAATCTCAAGCTTGATCCGCAGAATACTGAAATAATTCACAGCTTTTCAATCATACTATGGTTGAAGGAAGGCTGTTGAATAATAAAAAAACACGGAGGTACATCTCATGAATAAGACAGAATTGATTACCGCTGTTGCGGAAAAAACCGGTATGTCTAAGAAAGACGCGGACAGCGCCGTAAATGCGGTTCTTGATACGATCATCGAAGCAGTCGCCTGTGAGGAAAAAGTACAGATTGTTGGATTCGGCACCTTTGAGGTACGCGCACGCAGCGAGCGCCAGGGCCGCGATCCGCGGACCAATTCCCCGATCACGATTCCGGCTTCCAAGGTGCCGGCGTTTAAGGCGGGCAAGGCATTTAAAGATGCCATGGTCAAATAAGTTTGTTCCGTATTCGGGTATCAAGGGCTGCAAGGCTCGGGGCAAATCGCCCTGGAGCGTTGCGCCCTTTTTCTTTTAAAACACATGGCGCTCTGTGATGGCGCCTGGGAAAAGGAGTTTTTAAATGAGACTGGATAAATATTTAAAAGTTTCGCGGATTATTAAGCGCCGCACCGTAGCGAACGAAGCTTGCGATGCTGGGCGCGTGCTGGTGAACGGTAAGGTGGCACGCGCCTCCTACGACGTAAAGCAAGGGGACGTATTGGAGCTGCAGCTCGGTTCGCGCAACATCAAGGCGGAGGTTGTTTCCGTCAACGAGTACGCCCGCAAGGAAGAGGCGGGGGAGATGTACCGCGTCCTCTCCGACGAGCCGGCTGCGCCGCGCGCCTGACGCTTTGTTCCGCATATGCCCGCTTCCCTGCGCATAGAAATAGACAAAAGAAATGCAATGGGAGGGATCGGCATGACGGAGGAAAAGAAGATCGTGGGGAAGACGCCCCACAGCGTCATTTTGGAAAACCGGAAAGCCTTCACGGCGACGGGGGTTTCCAATGTGGACAGCTTCGACGAGCAAACCATCGTGGCCTATACGGACCTTGGGGAGCTTGTGGTCAAGGGGAAAAATTTGCATATCAATAAATTAAACGTGGAGACGGGCGAGCTTACGCTGGATGGAGAGATTTCTTCGCTCTCTTATGCAGAGCCCCAGGCCACCGGAGGCGGAATTTTTGCCAAGCTGTTCAAATAGGGAGTGAATCCTCGTGGAAATTTCGCTTGCGGTACAGATGCAGGGGTTCATCCTCGCAACGGTGGCCGGTTTTGCATTGGCAATCCTCTACGACGCGTTGAAGATGGTGCGGACGATGATCCGGAGCACGCCCTCCCATGTCTTTTGGATGGATTTGGCGTTTATGGCGGTTGCGGGGATCGTCACCTTCCTGTTGGCGTTGGCCGCCTCCTATGGGGAGGTGCGGTTTTATCTGCTCGCCGGGGAGGGCATCGGCTTTTGCCTGTATTTCATGACCTTTGGGCTCATCAGCAGCCGGGTTGTTCGATTCGTCCGGAAGATTTTGGACTTCTGCCTCTTCCGTCCATTGAAGTGCATTTTCCATGCTTTGGCGCGCTGGATTCGGAGGAAAGTGCAATGGATTGAAGGAAAAGTAAAAAAATCCTATGCAAAGCGGAAAAAGCGCTTGAAACCCCGCAGGAAGATAGTGTATAATGATGCTAACAAATCCAATAGAAAGAAAAACAAGCGGCAAAAAGGCCGAAAGGGAGGGCGGAACCAGAATTATGAAAGTCATCAAACGAAAAAAACAGCGGGGAAGCCTACTCCTTAAATTAGCCATTTTTGCCTTTGCCGCCTATATTGTCTTTGCATTGGTCAATCAGCAGGTGCAGATCAATGAAAAAAGCCAGGAGTTGGCCGATCTGCAGGAGCAGGTTGAAACCCAGAAGATCAAAAACGAGGACATGAAACATGCGCTGAATGCCGATGAGGAGGAAACCAAGGAGTACATCGAGCGGGTGGCTCGCGAGGACTTGGACTATGCCAAACCGGGTGAGCGTGTGTTTGTGAATATCGCCGGAGACTGAACCCCGGTTGGTTTAGCGCGAAAGGCTCTATTTTAAGGAGGAAAACACTTACATATGCAGCTTGAGGTAGGAGCAGTACTGGAAGGGAAAGTTACAGGGATTACGAAATTTGGCGCGTTTGTGGAATTGCCCGGCGGAAAGACCGGCATGGTTCATATTTCTGAGATTGCGCCCACTTTCGTCAAGGAGATCCGCGATTACGTCACGGAAAATCAGATGGTTAAGGTGAAAATCCTGAACATCAGCGAAGAAGGAAAGGTGAGCCTTTCCATGAAGAGGGCTGTTCCACCCCCGCCCAAGAGCGCTCCTGCGCCACGTCCCGGCCGCCCGGGAAATTACGAGTGGCAGAGCCGGAAAAACGAGCCGACAAGCTTTGAGGACATGATGTCCCGCTTCAAGCAGGCGAGCGACGAAAAGATGTCCGACCTGAAGCGCACCATGGAAGCCAAACGCGGCGGCTTTTCCAGGCACGGCGGCTATGGCCAATCCAAATAAAGGCATTGTTTTAGCGGAGTGCATGCACTCCGCTTTTTTGTAGAATATACAAATTCGGAAATAGGTTCAGGCGGCCGCGGTCGCCTGTTCGTGATAAGGAGGAAAGTTCCATGCTGATCATCCATGCACATTTGCACACAATGGCAGGCGCGGATATAGCGGACGGTTACCTTCGCACAGAGGGGAACCAGATTGCAGAATTGGGCGGCATGCCCGTGGAGCCAAAACCGGGGGAAGAGGTGATTGACGCGCAGGGCGCGGGGCTGTATCCAGGGTTTGTGGACGCGCATACCCATCTGGGCATGTGGGAAGACGGCCTCACCTTTGAGGGGGACGACGGCAACGAAGAGACCGACCCTGTCACGCCGCAGCTGCGGGCAATCGACGCCATCAACCCGGTGGACCGCTGTTTCCAGGAGGCGTTGCATGCCGGCGTCACCACGGTGGTAACCGGTCCCGGCAGCGCCAACGCCATAGGGGGGCAGATGGCTGCGGTCAAGACCTATGGAAGCTGCATCGACCACATGATTGTCAAAGCGCCGTTTGCCATCAAAATGGCGCTGGGGGAAAACCCCAAGAGCGTCTATCACGGAAAGAACCAGGCCCCTTCGACCCGGATGTCCACTGCGGCGCTGATCCGGGAACAGCTTTACAAGGCCAAGCGCTACCAGGAGGAGATGGAGCGGGCGGAAAAAGACGAGGACTTCGATATGCCGGAATTCGACATGAAGTGTGAAGCTCTGCTCCCTGCGCTCCGGAGGGAAATTCAAGTGCATTTTCATGCGCATCGTGCCGATGACATTTTCACAGCGGTGCGCATTGCAAAGGAGTTCCAGCTCGACTATGTGGTCGTGCATGGGACGGAGGCGCATTTGATTGCCGGCGGGCTTGTGGAAACCGGGACGCGCGTGCTCTCCGGCCCTTTCCTCTGCGACCGGAGCAAGCCGGAGCTGCGCAACCAAACGCCGGCTACGCCGGGAATTCTCTCCGGCGCGGGGGTTCCAACTGCGATTATCACGGACCATCCGGTCATTCCGATTCAATATTTGCCGGTCTGCGCGGGCTTGGCGGTGCGCGAGGGCATGGATTACGAAGAGGCCCTGCGGGCCATCACGATCAATCCGGCAAAAATTTGTGGGCTTGACCACCGTCTGGGTTCCCTGGAGGTGGGCAAGGATGCGGATCTGGTGCTCTTTGACCAGGACCCGTTGACCATTGCGGCAAAGCCGAAGATGGTCATTGCGGGCGGGAAATTGGTGTAATCGGGAGGAGAAAGGAACATGAGAGAGATCAAAGCAGCACAGATTACGGCCACGGTCCGGCAGCTCTGCATTGAGGCCAACCGCGTGTTGCCGCAGGACCTGGAGGCATGCATCCGTTGCGCGGCGGAAAAAGAGACGTCTTCGCTGGGGAAGGCCATCCTCAGCGACCTGTGCGGCAATATGGACGCAGCGCGCGAACTGCAAATCCCCGTTTGCCAGGATACCGGCATGGCGGTGATCTTTGCGGAAATCGGCCAGGAGGTCCACATCCAAGGGAATTTCGAACAAGCGGTCAACGAGGGCGTACGGCAGGGCTACGTGGAGGGCTTGCTGCGCTGCTCCGTGGTAGCGGACCCGATCCGGCGCGGCAACACGGGGGACAACACCCCGGCGGTTTTGCACACGCGCTTGGTGGAAGGGGACAAGCTGACCCTAATGGTCGCGCCCAAGGGATTTGGCAGCGAAAATATGAGCCGCATAAAGATGTTCACCCCTTCCGCTTCGCTGGACGACATTGTCGGCTTTGTGGTGGAGACGGCGCGCATCGCAGGGAGCAATCCCTGCCCGCCGATGGTGCTCGGCGTGGGAATCGGCGGCGACTTTGAAAAGTGCGCGCTGTTGGCGAAGATGGCCCTGTGCCGTCCTGTTTCGGAACCCAACCAGGACCCGTTTTATGCAGAGCTCGAGCAGCGGATGCTGGACGAGGTCAATGCCCTGGGGGTTGGCCCGCAGGGGTTTGGTGGGGATACAACCGCCCTGTGCGTCCATATCGAACCGTTTCCGACCCATATTGCCGGACTTCCGGTGGCGGTCAACGTCGGTTGCCATGTCACTCGTCATAAAATGATAACAATTTAGTCATGAAATGCTTCCATTTTTTTAGATAATATGATATATTATAAATAGAGAAAGGTCCCGAGGCAGACGGGGGGAAGGGAATCCCTCCCTTACACGGATGCATTCGGCGCCTGGATCGCTCCAAAGCATCAAAATGGAAGCACGCGCTGTTCCGGTGTTGCTCCGGCCGGAACGCCTATGACAGGAAGACCCTTCGGTGCGTCCTTGCAGCGGCGGCCCGCGGGCGGCGTCAGCGGCGCGAATTGAAGAAGGAGATGTTACTATGAAGATTACCATTACCGGAAGAAAGGTCAATTTGAGGGATAATTTTAAAGAGCTTGCCAAGAAAAAGCTGTCCCGCTTCGATCGGATCTTTGATGAGGATGCCGATGCCAATGTGGTGGTAACCCTGGAGAAAAACCGTCAGACGGTTGAAATAACAATCAAACAGCGCGGTATGATCTATCGTGCGGAGTCCACGGCCTTGGAAATGAACGACGCGCTCGATCAGGTGATGAGCGCGTTGGGAAGACAGATCCGGAAGAATAAGACCAAGCTGGCCAAAAAGGTGCATTCCGGCGCCATCGACCAGTATCTCATCGATTTCCCGGAGGAAGAGCCGGCAGCAGAGGAAATGGAAGCCGAACCGGAGTACCGCGTTGTGCGCACCAAGCATTTCTTTGTAAAACCGCTCAGTGTGGATGAGGCAATCTTGCAGATGAATATGCTGGACCACCAGTTCTTCATGTTCCGCAACGAAAGCAGTGGGGAAATCAATGTGGTGTATCGCCGTAAGAATGGCGACTACGGTTTGTTGGAACCGGACGCAGAATAATTTGCTCCTTCGGCTGGGCCTA
This sequence comes from Anaeromassilibacillus sp. D41t1_190614_C2, assembly GCF_015558525.1. Classification (NCBI taxonomy): domain Bacteria; kingdom Bacillati; phylum Bacillota; class Clostridia; order Eubacteriales; family Acutalibacteraceae; genus Anaeromassilibacillus; species Anaeromassilibacillus sp. D41t1_190614_C2. Next base: position 94,263 of record NZ_JADMOD010000009.1, read on the forward strand.
GGGCAAACCAACAGCCGGTAAAGAAGGATTGAAAACAGACGAACGTAATGGTTAATAATTAGGTTGCGACAAAAAATGGGCAGGAAACCTCATGGTTTCTTGCCCATTTTTGCTTTACTTATTTATCATCTACAAACTCAATATTGACATCGCCGTTATTGCTGGACACAGTCAGCGCTTTTTCCCCGCCATCTTTTTTGTCCGGCAGATTGCTTTCCCCTTTTTTTATTTCGGACTGGATCGAAAAATCATCATAACTTCCTACAATCGCGCCGGAAATATCTCCATTTTTAACGTTTAGGGTCAGAGCGCTACCCACATCTAAATTTCCAAAGGAAATATTCCCTCCGTTGGAGGAAATATTGATACTTCCGGTTACAGCCAGTGCAGGGAGGGATATATCCTCGTTTGTTGTAGATAGTGCCAGGGTGTCTAAAAGTGCATCCGGGATCTGCAGCGATATTTTCCGATTTTCAGCGGAGGGCTTCCCTCCGATATAATCCGTCCATTCTTTATCGCTTGCGCTGGCCATCGTCAATACATTATCGTCAGAAACGGAAATATCGTAGTACTCTTTACTATTTTCGTAATATTGAATATGGACTTGTTCGTCCTCGGACAACGACACTTCGATTTCTCGGTCCTGCACATCAAGATGGATTTCATGGATCGGCGTATCCGGCGTATAGCTTTTTTCCTCAAACGGTTCGCTGCTGTTCGAGCAACCCGCCAAAACAAAACAGCCCAACAGAAGGCACAATGCAAGTGAAATCATTTTTTTCATAGTAGTTCCTCCATCAGTTTATAGATCAAATTTACAATTTTAATGCATAGTAGTATTCGCCATGCTCCATTTTCCCCGTGAACTGGAAACCAAAAGAAAGGGATAGATTTTTCGCGTTTCCGTTTGTGCTATTTATGATGAAAACGACTCTTTTAACGCCTTGAATTTTTAGGCCTTTCAAGATATGCTCGAAGGCTTTTTCCTCAAGCCCTCTCTGTTGGAATCGATCATCTATCATAAAACGGTAGATGGTTGCCGTATCAGCTTGATTTTCTGCACGCTGGTACATGAAAAAGCCAATTAGCACATGGTTGTGATAGATTGCATGGGGGTGCATTCCTGGGGAATATTTTGCTTCCGCGATAGAAATTGCGTTGCAACAGGAACATCTCCCTATTGCCAGACCAATGCCATCTTGGCTTTTTGTCAATTTGCACACATCCAATATATTTTGTGCGTCAACTGCTTTGATCCGAATCATGGCGCTCCCTCTTGTCTATAGAGTTTTTCTTTTTAAGACCACAAGCCCTCCGAGCGATAAAGCGGTGCTTAGTAACAGACAAATACAAATGTGCAGGGCTGCATTGCTGTTAAACATGATTATCTGGAAAAATCCAGCCAGGATAGCGCGTAATGGTGCAATCGGCGTAAAAATACAAATAATTGCAATTAATACCGCGTCCGTTAGCCACCCATACCAATGCGTCTGCATGGACAATAGCATATGAAGAAAAACCATAACGAGCAGCAAAAAGAACATTTGCTGCAATCCCGCAACGATCATCCCATTTTCTGTCCATTGACACACGTCCATCATATTAATAACGGTTTGTGCGGGATATATGGGGTCAATCAACCGATGGATGACTGTATTGACCAGGGAAATACAAAACGCTAGGATCCCATAGCTGATGAGACAACCGAGATAGTAATCTTTTTTGCTCGCTCCCAAATGCATGAGCTTTTTGAAAGCATAAAAGACAAAAAAGAACTATGAAAGTAAATTGCAGAGGCAACAAAAGTTCAATAGCTCCTTTGTCAAAGATTATCCAGAGCGTGTTATTTTGCTTTCAGATACTTTAGAAGTTCCAACGCTTGACAATCTTTGGAATTATCTCAGCCATTTCTACGACAAAGTTACGCCTGCCTTAAAAGAGCAGTTTTCCTTTGAGGATTTAGCTGGCATATACAGGGAAAACGGAATGACAAGGCTCTTTGCTGTCTGTATGGATTATGTGAATATAGACGGCATAAAGGTGCTTCCAAAAGGGAAATACCTATGCGCGAACTGCACAGAAGAAAATCGAGAGCAAACGCTGCGCAAATTGATTCACATAGCCCAAACAGAATATGGCGTAGAGCCACGGTTTACGGTACAACTCATCGTTGTATCGGGAATTTTACAATGGAATTATGAAGCGCAGGTTTATGTTGATAGATAATATACATGAAAGCAGGTATGGGATTATCCCGCCGCCCTTTTATATGTTTATCAAGGGCAAACGCAACAAAAGCCACCTTTCAGGTGGGATGTCGAGTGCGGGAACGTAAAGGGCTTGGGGGTGTTCCAGCACCGGGCCCCTGGAGGCAGTCCCAGCTTGTTGCTGGAATTTTGTCAAAGAACGACGGCGTCCGTTTCTTTCTGCGCAGGACAATAAGCGGCTGTGGACAAGAGTATGGCGGACTTGTGAATAATGCGTGAAATGCAAAGGAAATGCTTTACATTGCGGAATGCATATTGTAAAATAATAGAAGCTGTTACACAATCTACAAAATATATAATAGGAGTTGTTTCATTTGCAACCGAAATATAAGCGGGTCCTTTTAAAGTTGAGCGGGGAGTCCCTTGCGGGAAACGAGACGCATGGCATTGATTTTGAGACGGTTTTGCGCATCTGCCGCCCGATTAAAGAATGCGTGGACATGGGCGTTCAGATTGCCATTGTCGTAGGCGGAGGCAATTTCTGGCGCGGCCGCAGTAGCGGACAGATGGACCGCACCCGTGCAGACCACATGGGCATGCTGGCAACTACCATCAATGCGCTCGGCGTAGCGGATGCGTTGGAACAGTTGGGGCTGACGGTGCGTGTGCAGACCGCCATTTCCATGCAGCAGATCGCAGAGCCCTATATTCGGAACCGCGCCGTGCGGCATTTGGAAAAAGGCCGTGTCGTAGTGTTCGGATGTGGAACGGGCAACCCCTTCTTCTCCACCGATACAGCGGCCTCTTTGCGTGCTGCCGAGATCGATGCGGACATTATCCTCAAGGCCACGATGGTGGACGGCGTTTATGATAGCGACCCGAAGAAAAATCCGAACGCCGTGAAGTACGATACCCTTTCGTTTATGGATGTATTGAATCAAAACTTGCAGGTGATGGACAGTACCGCTGCTACCATGTGCAAGGATAACAACATTCCGATCCTGGTGTTCAGCATTGACCAGCCGGAAAATATCAAAAAAGCCATTTGCGGGGAACCGATTGGCACCATTGTAAAGGAGGAAGAACAGTGAAAGAAGTATTGAAAAACGCGGAAGAGCGTATGGAAAAGAGCGCAGCAAATTTGGAGCACACCTATGCGGGTGTCCGTGTGGGCCGGGCAAATCCGGCTGTGCTGGATAAGGTAAAAGTGGATTATTACGGGGCGCCCACCGCGATCAACCAGCTGGCAGCGGTGTCTGTGGCAGAGGCGCGCGTGTTGGTGATCCAGCCGTGGGATGCGTCGGTGTGCCGTGCGATTGAAAAGGCGATTCAGGCGTCCGACATCGGCATCAACCCGCAGAGCGACGGCAAGGTGATCCGGATGACCTTCCCGCAGTTGACCGAGGAGCGCCGCAAGGAGCTTGTCAAAGAGGTCAGCAAGATGGCGGAGGAGACGAAGATCACGGTGCGTTCCATCCGCCGCGATGCCATTGAGAAGCTGAAGGCGATGGAAAAGAAAGCGGAGATCAGCGAGGATGACCTGAAGAAGGGCGAGAAGAAGACGCAGGATCTCACAGATAAGTATTGCAAAGAGATCGATTCCATCTTTGAAAAGAAACAAAAAGAAATCATGGAGATCTAATGCTCCTGCATATTCATGAATAGAGATGGGACGAATACGATGAAAGATGCGAGCGGAATTCGAAAAGCAGAGCTTCTTCCACGCCATGTGGGGATTATCATGGACGGAAATGGCCGCTGGGCCAAAAAGCGCGGTTTGCCGCGTTCGGCGGGGCATGTGGCCGGGGCCTCCAATTTCCGGACGATTACAAAATATTGCAGTCAGATTGGCATCCCCTATTTGACGGTGTATGCGTTTTCCACAGAGAACTGGAAACGGCCGCAGGAGGAAGTCAAGGCCTTGATGCGCCTTTTCAAGCAGTATCTGGAGGAGGCGCTCCGGGACTTTACGGAGGAAAATATCCGCACGCGTTTCATCGGGGACGTTTCTGTATTCGACCCGGTTTTGCGCGGCTTGATTGAACGGGTAGAGGAATCCAGCAAGAATAAAACCGGCATGGTGCTCAATATCGCCATGAATTACGGCGGGCGCGCAGAGCTCGCACATGCGGTGCGCCGGTTGGCGCAAGAGGTGAAATCCGGCGCAATCCAGCCGGATGAAATCGACGAAGACGCAATTTCCCGCTATCTCTATACCGCGGGGCAGCCAGACCCGGATCTCATCATCCGCCCCAGCGGGGAAAACCGTACTTCTAATTTTTTGCTATGGCAATCTGCTTACAGCGAATATGTGATTATGGACATCTTATGGCCGGACTTCACCACGCAGGATTTGGATCGCGCCTTGGATGAATTTGCCAAACGAAATCGGCGCTTTGGAGGGATATAATTGAAATCGAGAGTGGTTTCTGGAGCGGCATTGGTTGTTTTTTTGCTGGCGATTGTACTCTTTAATCAGATGTTTCCCTTAGCGCTCAATCTGGCGATTGCCCTCATCTCTGTGATGGGCGTCGTAGAAATTATTTCTGCCCTAGGTATGTCCAAAAATTATATTTTATTGATCCCCAGTGTCGTTTTTGCCGCTGTGCTGCCACTGCTTCAGGGCACGTGGCAGCAGGCGGCCTATTACATTTATACGGTCGTCATTTTTAGTGCGTTAATTTTTTACCATCAATTGTTCACCTTCCGGGAGATCGGCGTTGTATACAGCATGTCGCTTTTGATTCCAACTGCTTTGCAGACCTTGGTTGGCCTGCGGGAGTCGGGCGGCGGGCATGGGATGTTCTATGTGATTATCGCGATCTTCTCCGCCTGGATTGCGGATGCCGGGGCGTTTTTTGCAGGAAGCTTCTGGGGGAAACGGAAACTATGCCCACAGATCAGCCCGAAAAAAACGGTGGAGGGTTTGATCGGCGGGTTTGTCTTAAACGTCGTGGCCATGCTGGTGTTTGGCTATGTCTTCCAGGCGCTGTTTTATTCGTACGAGGTCGATGTCTCCTATCTATCGCTGTTGGTGATCGGCTTTGTGGGGGCGGGGCTCTCGGTTATTGGCGACCTGGCGTTTTCGCTGATTAAACGAAGCTGCCATATCAAGGATTTTAGCGAAATCATCCCGGGCCATGGTGGGATTCTGGACCGCTTTGACAGCGTGATTTTTGTAGCGCCATTTGTTTATTTTTTGGTACAGTTTTTGCCTATCGTGATATAAAACGAGAGAACGGTTCATAATACTTCATAGAGGGGCCGGCCGGTGCGATTTTCGCAGATGGCCCGCCCCTCGCCCTGAAAGGGGATTTTTTATGAAACAGATGCTTTCCATATTGGGTTCTACAGGTTCCATTGGCACACAGACCCTCGACGTTGCACGCCGCTTGGGGATGCGTGTCTGTGCGCTTGCAGCAAACCGCAATGTGGCGATGCTTGAAAATCAAATCAGAGAATGGAAACCGCAACTTGTTGCGGTTTTTGACTTAGATGCGGCGAAAAAACTCCGTATCGCAGTTGCAGATACCCCGGTCCGCGTGGTGCAGGGGATGGAGGGGCTTTGTGAAGCTGCCTCGATCGCCTGTGCGGATGTAGTCTGCAATTCCGTGGTGGGGATGGTCGGCCTGCGCCCAACCCTGGCGGCAATCGCTGCGAAAAAGGATGTGGCATTGGCGAATAAAGAGACCCTTGTGGCGGGCGGCGCGCTGGTGATGAAGGCGGCGCGCGAAGCGGGCGTCCATATCCTGCCCGTGGACAGCGAGCATTCCGCCATCTTTCAGTGCTTGCAGGGATGCCCGGAGAAAAAGGCGCTGGGACGGCTCATTTTGACCGCTTCCGGAGGGCCGTTTTTTGGCAAAACGCGGGAGGAGCTCGTGTCCGTCACGCCGGAGCAGGCACTCAAGCACCCCAATTGGAATATGGGGGCGAAGGTGACCATTGACTCCGCCACCCTGATGAACAAGGGCTTGGAAATTACAGAGGCCTTCTGGCTGTTTGATGTCGCCCCGGAGCAGATCGATGTGGTTGTACATCGGGAAAGCATCGTCCACTCGATGGTCGAATACGCCGACCACTCCGTCCTGGCGCAGCTCGGCGTGCCGGATATGCGCATCCCCATTCAATATGCGCTTACATGGCCGCAGCGTTTCCCCTCCCCGGTGGAACCGCTCGACTTTATCAAGTGCGGCGCCCTGCATTTCTCGCAGCCGGATGAGGAAACCTTCCTGTGCTTGCGCGCTTGTAAGCGTGCTTTGTTGCGTGGAGGCTTGGCTTCCACGGCGGCAAACGGCGCAAATGAGGAGGCAGTCCGGCTGTTTTTGGACCGCAAGATTTCTTTCCTGCAGATCGGGGAATTGGTCATGCAGGCGATGGAGCATCAACCGGATGCGGAGATTGCATCCGTTGAGGATATATTGAACGCCGATCAAGCGGCGCGCGCGTTTGTGCGCCAGAAGGCGAAGGTTTGAGGTGATTGTTATCTTACAGGTTTTATTGGTAATTATTGCCGTCCTGCTCTTTGGATTCATTATTTTCATCCACGAGTTCGGCCATTTTATGACAGCAAAATTGAGCGGGATACGGGTAAACGAATTTGCAATCGGTATGGGCCCGACGCTGTTCCGCTTCCAAAAGGGGGAGACGACCTACGCCCTGCGCCTGCTGCCCATCGGTGGCTTTTGCGCCATGGAAGGCGAGGACGAGGACAGTGATGACGAAGGCGCATTTAATAACAAACCCGTTTGGAAACGGATTTTAGTCGTCGTGATGGGCGCGGTGATGAATATCGTCCTGGGGCTTGTCCTGATGATGATTTTGTTAGTGCAGCAGCCGGCCTTCAGCTCCACAACGATCGCGGAGTTCCAGGAGGGCGCGGCGACCCAGGCGGCCGGCTTACAGGTCGGCGATACCTTTACAAAGGTAGACGGGTATAAGGTCACCACGGACCGCGACCTCAGCTTTGCGCTGGCGACGGCGAACCCGGACGCGGTGGACATCGAGGTTTCGCGCGACGGCCAGACTTTGACGTTTGAAGATGTCAAATTTAATACAAGGGATAACGATGGGACGAAAGTCCTGATGTTGGACTTCTATGTAAACCCAATCCCCAAAAATGTGGGGACGTTGATCACCAAGTCGTTCCAGGATACGGTTTCCACGGTCCGGATGGTGTGGTACAGCCTTGCCGGCCTGGTGACAGGGAAATTCGGCCTAAATGATATGGCTGGGCCGGTCGGCGCGGCCAGCGCAATCGGAGAAGTGGCGTCGCAGGGGTTGCAGCAGAGCTTTGGCACCGCGATCAATAACATCTTATACATGATGATGATTATCACGGTCAACCTCGGCGTGGTCAACTTGCTGCCCTTCCCGGCGCTCGACGGCGGCCGCTTTGTCTTCCTGCTGGTGGAAGCTGTGCGCCGCAAACCGGTCAATCCGAAATACGAAGGTTGGGTAAATGCCGCAGGGTTTGTGCTCCTGATGTGCCTCATGGTGGTGATCACCTTTAGCGATATTCTGCGGCTTGTGACAGGAAAGGGGATCGGCGCATGAGACAGCAGTCCAAACAGGTTTTTGCGGGGAAAGTGGCGATCGGCGGCGGCGCGCCAATCAGCGTGCAGTCCATGCTCAACGTCCCCGCTTCGGATATCGAGGGGAATGTGCGGCAGGCGGTAGAATTGGAGCGCGCCGGCTGTGAGATTCTCCGCGTTTCGATTCCCGACCAGGCGGCGGTCGCCCTGATTCCCGCCATCAAACAGGCGGTGCAGATTCCTCTGGTGGCGGATATCCACTTTGATTACCGCCTGGCGCTGGAATCCGCCGCCGCGGGAATCGACAAAATCCGCATCAATCCCGGCAATATCGGCGGGAGCGACCATGTAAAAGCAGTGGCGGACGCCTGCCGGCAAAGGGGGATCCCCATCCGCATTGGGGTTAATTCCGGCTCTGTGGAAAAGGAGATCCTGGCGAAATACGGCGCCCCGACCCCCGAAGCGCTGGTGGAGAGCGCGCTCTACCACGCCTCGTTGCTGGAGTGCTTTGATTTTACCGATATTGTCCTTTCGATCAAATCCTCCGACGTGGATACGATGATCCGGGCGTATGAACTCTGTGCGGAGCGGTGCGGCTACCCGCTCCACCTCGGCGTTACAGAGGCGGGGACGGAGCGCATGGGGCTGGTAAAATCCTCCATCGGAATCGGTTCCCTGTTGCAGCGCGGGATCGGCGACACCATCCGGGTTTCCTTGACGGCGGATCCGGTGAAGGAAATTGCGGCGGGCATGGACATCTTAAAGGCGCTGAATCTGCGCAATGAGGGGATTCAGTTTGTATCCTGCCCGACGTGCGGCCGCACCAAGATCGACCTGATCGCCATTGCGGGCGAGGTGGAGCGCCGCCTTTCTCATTGCAGGAAGCCCATCAAGGTGGCTGTGATGGGCTGTGCGGTCAATGGGCCCGGAGAAGCCCGAGAAGCGGACATCGGCATTGCAGGCGGTGACGGCGTGGGGCTGCTCTTCAAAAAGGGGGAGATTGTCCGCAAAGTGCCGGAGGACAAGCTGGTGGACGAGCTGGTCAAGGAAGTGGAGGCGCTGTAACCGGGGGATTCCCCGTCAAACCGTTTGATACCAATTTGGAGGCTGTTGGAACTTGAAGACTTTTGGTGAATTCTTTGGCCCATACATAGAGCTTTCCCGTTATCCGGAGAGCATGCACCACGGCGAGCTGACCGGCCTGCAGATCGATACGCGCAACCGCGTGTTGACCGCGAAGGTCGCTTTCCCGGCGCTGGTGGACCGCAATACGCTGTTTCACGCGGAAAAGGAGATTGCCAGCTGCAAAACGTTGCAATTGCATCGGGCGGTGCTCGACCCGCAGTTCCCGCAGGAGAGCTTTACCGTGGAATATTATCCCAACCTGGTGCAGGAGCTGAAACGGCGGGATGCCAGCATCAACGGGACATTAAACCAGTCCTCCGCGCGTTTGGAGGGCGATAAGCTGATTGTGACGCTCAGCCACGGCGGAGGGAACCTGCTGCTGTCCCGCCATGCAGACCGCCTTCTTTCCGACATCATCCGGGAGGAATTTGGGGTTTCGGTGCAGGTGGAGTTCGACGGCACGCTCACGCTGGACAGCGACAGTGTGGCCTATATCGAAAAGCAAAAGAAGCAGGAGGAAACCCTGCGGCGGGAAGCGGTGGTACAGGAAATCGAGGAATACGAACAGAGCATGGAAAAAAGCGCTTCGCCAAAGAAGCAAAAGAAGTGCATCAGCGTCCGCACGCCGGAAACCATGCTGCCAACCGTCTTGCTGGACACCGCAAAGGAGCTTTATGGCCGCCCCGCGAAAGCGAAGCCGGTTCCAATCAGCCGTATCACGCCGGACATCGGCAGCGTGACGGTTTGGGGCGAAATCTTTTCGGTGGATTCCAAATTGACGCGCGACCAGAACCGCAAAATCTATTCGATCAATATAACGGACTATACCAGTTCGATCACGCTAAAAATCATTGAACTCGTCGCCCAGTGCAAAATGTTGGACACGCTGAAAAAGGGGATGTCCATCCTGGTGCGCGGCGATGTGGAGTATGATAAGTACGACCGCGAGATTGTGCTGCGCCCCAAGGGGATTTCCACGGTGGAACAGCTCAAGGTGGTGGACGATGCGCCGGAAAAGCGCGTGGAACTGCATCTGCATACCAATATGTCCAGCATGGACGGCGTAAGTTCCGCCGGGGATTTGATCGAGCGCGCCTATGCGTGGGGGCAGCCCGCCATCGCCATCACGGACCACGGCGTGGCCCAGGCATTCCCGGACGCTATGAACGCCTTGGAGCGGATCACCGGGAAAGGCGGGAAATTCAAGGTGATCTACGGCGTGGAGTCGTACTTCATCAACGATATGGTGCCCGCTGTGACCGGCCATTCCAGCAACACACTGGACGATGAATTCATATCGTTTGATATTGAGACGACCGGCCTGAGCCCCAACAAGGAGCGCATCACCGAAATCGGCGCGGTGCGCATCCGCAACGGCGAGGTGGTGGAAAGTTTCGATACGTTTGTCAACCCGCAGATGCCGATCCCGCCGAAGATCACAGAGCTGACCGGGATCACGGATGAAATGGTGAAGGACGCTCCCCTGGAGAAAGAAGCGCTCAAACAGTTCTATGCTTTTTGCGGGAAGGATGCGGTGCTCCTCGCGCACAATGCAGAGTTTGATACATCGTTCATCCGCATTGCGGCGGAGCGCTGTGGGATGGAGTTCCCCTATGCCTATATCGATACCCTCCCCATGTGCCGCGCCATGCTCAAGGATCTGAAAAACCACAAACTCGATACGGTCGCCAAACACTTAAAATTGGACCCGTTCAACCACCATCGCGCCTGCGACGACGCGGCGGTGCTGGCGAAGATTTTTATCATCCTGATGACGCGGCTAAAGGAGGATACAGGCGCAAAAACCGTGGAGGACATCAACACCTCACTGGCGGGGGGCGACCCAAAGAAGATGCGCCCCTATCATCAGATTATTTTGGTCAAGAACCAGACCGGTTTGAAGAACCTGTATAAGCTGATCTCCTTCTCGCATTTGGATTATTTCTTCAAGAAGCCGCGCATTCCAAAGAGCGTGTTGACGCAGTATCGCGAAGGGCTGCTGATTGGGAGCGCCTGCGAAGCGGGAGAGCTATACCGGGCGATTTTCAACGGGCAGCCGTGGAATACGCTGTGCGAAATTGCAAGCTTCTACGATTATTTGGAGATTCAGCCGCTGGGAAACAACATGTTCATGGTGCGCAATGGCGACGTACCAAATGAAGAGACCCTGCGGGAGTTCAACCGGACGATCATCAAATTGGGTGAAAAACTCAACAAGCCGGTGGTCGCCACCTGCGACGTCCATTTTATGGACCCGAAGGACGGGGATTACCGGAAAATCCTGATGGCCGGGCAGGGGTTTGACGACGCCGACCATCAAGCGCCCTTGTATATGCGGACGACTGCGGAAATGCTGGAGGAATTCGCTTACCTTGGAAAAGAAAAGGCGTATGAAGTCGTCGTGACGAACACCCAAAAGATCGCCGATATGGTGGAGCAGGTACGCCCGATTCCGGAGGGCGTGTTCCCGCCGTTCATCGATGGGGCGGAGGAACAGCTGAATGCGATCTGCTGGAAGCGCGCCAAGGAGATCTACGGCGACCCGCTGCCGAAGATCGTCCAAGACCGCTTGGAGCGCGAGCTCGGTTCCATCAACAAGCATGGATTCTCCGTGTTGTATATGACAGCGCAGAAGCTGGTGGCGGACTCCGAGGCCCACGGCTATCTGGTTGGGTCGCGTGGTTCGGTTGGCTCGTCGTTTGTGGCCAGCATGTCCGGTATCTCAGAGGTCAACCCCCTCGCTCCGCACTACATCTGCCCGAACTGCAAGAACAGCGAATTTATCACGGATGGTAGTTACGGTTCCGGCTTTGACCTTCCGCCGAAGAAATGCCCCAAATGCGGCACGGATTACAACCGCGACGGCCACACCATCCCCTTCGAAACTTTCCTGGGATTCGATGGCGATAAGACGCCGGATATCGACTTGAACTTCTCCGGTGAATACCAGTCGGGGGCACACCGGTACACAGAGACGCTGTTCGGCAAGGACCACGTGTTTAAAGCCGGAACCATCGCGACGGTTGCGGATAAGACCGCGATTGGGTTCGTCAAGAAATATGCGGAAGAACACAACATGGTTCTGCACCGCGCAGAGGAGCAGCGCTTGGCGATCGGCTGTACCGGCATCAAGCGCACCACGGGCCAGCATCCGGGCGGCATGGTGGTCGTGCCGAGAGGACACGATATTTTTGAGTTCTGCCCAGTGCAGCATCCGGCCAACGACCCGAATTCCGATAATATCACAACACACTTCGACTTCCATTCCATCCACGATACGATCTGTAAGCTGGATGAGCTCGGGCACGACGTTCCGACCATCTATCACTATCTGGAAGAATACACGGGCATCCCCGTGATGTCCGTCTCGATGAGCGACCCAGAGGTGATGTCCCTGTTCGAGTCGCCCAAGGCGCTGGGGGTCACGCCGGAGGACATCGACTGCCAGACGGGGACCTTTTCGCTCCCCGAACTGGGGACGCCCTTTGTGCGGCAGATGCTGGTGGACGCGAAACCGAAGACCTTCTCCGACCTGCTGCAAATTTCCGGTTTGTCCCACGGCACGGACGTGTGGCTGGGAAATGCGCAGGACCTCATCAAAAAGGGGACTTGCACCATTTCCGAGGTCATCGGTACGCGCGACAGCATTATGACATACCTTCTGCAAAAGGGCCTGGAGCCCAAGATGGCGTTTAAGATTATGGAGATCGTGCGTAAGGGAAAGGCACCGAAGCTTTTGACCGACGAACATAAACAGGCGATGCGGGACCACAATGTGCCGGAATGGTACATCGATTCCTGTATGAAGATCAAATACATGTTCCCGAAGGCGCATGCGGCCGCCTATATGATTTCGGCTTTGCGCTTGGGATGGTATAAGGTGCACCGTCCGGTGGAGTATTATGCGGCCTATTTCAGTGTGCGCGGCGAGGACTTTGACGGCGCAACGGTCATCCAGGGGCGCGAAGCGGTGCGCCGCCGCATGAATGAAATCAGCATGAAGGGCAAGGAGGCCAGCGCCAAGGAGGAAGCGGCCTATTCCACGTTCCAGATTGCGAATGAAATGCTGGCGCGCGGGATCGAAGTGCTCCCGGTGGATCTATATAAATCGGATGCGAAAAAATATGTGGTGGAAAACGGGAAGATCCGCTTGCCGTTTTCTTCCCTGGCAGGCGTGGGAGAAGCGGCGGCGAACGCTCTGGCAGAAGCGCGGGAGACGGGCGGCCCGTATATCTCCGTTGACGACCTGCAGGCGCGCTCTAAGGTATCCAAAGCGGTCATTGAAATGTTGGAGCAGGCCGGCTCCCTGAAGGAGCTGCCGGCCAGTTCGCAGATGACGCTGTTTTAGAGGCAGGGAGAGGGACAACGATGGAACAGAAACAACAGATTGCTTCAACCGCCCGCGTGGCACGCGGCGCGGTTTTAGTGGGCGAGGTGACACTCGGCGAGGAAAGCTCCGTATGGTATAATGCGGTGGTACGTGCGGACAATGCCCCGATTGTCATCGGCGCCCGCTCCAATATTCAGGATTGCTGTGTGCTGCACGTGGACGAAGGGCATCCCATCCAGATTGGGGACGGGGTCACCGTGGGCCACGGCGCCATTTTGCACGGCTGCACCATTGGGGACAATTCGCTCATCGGAATGGGCGCGGTGGTGCTCAATGGGGCGCAGATCGGGAAAAATTGCATCATTGGCGCGTCCGCCCTGGTGACGCAGGGGATGCAAGTGCCGGATGGTTCTATGCTGTTGGGCGTACCGGCCAAGGTGCGCCGCCCGCTCACAGAGGAAGAGATTGAGAGCAACCGCCGCGCAGCGGAGGAGTACATTCATAGTATGAAAACATTGGATTGAGGGAGAAAGAAGGGGGAGGAAGAGCAGATGGGGAACCGAATCTTTTTCAGCCATGCAAGTGCGGATAAGGAATTGGTAGAACGTGTCGTTGATTTTTTTGTCTCATCCATGGACATCCAGAGAAGGGAAATCTTTTGTACTTCCCTGAAAGGAACGTTGCCGCCGGGAAAGGAATTCATTCCGAGGATCAAGCAGGAAATTGCCGGTTGTAAAGTGGTTGTGATGCTCATTACACAGGCGTATTTGGAAAGCCCATTCTGCTTGGCGGAATTGGGAGCGGCTTGGGCGCTGAACCAGGAGATCTATCCGTTGACGGTTTCGCCGGTCACCTATAAGGATTTGGAAAGAACGCCGCTAAAAGGGATACAATGTCTGGACCTGCAATCCGAAGAGGATCTTTCCGTTTTATATGACTCTTTTGTAAAGAGTGAAATCGCGGAAAGCAATGAGCTCCTTTTCCGTAAGGGATTGCATCAATTTTTAGCAGGCGGGCCGGCTCATGGGAGCGCTTCCAAAGAGCAACCGGGAATTATTGATCATGCTGAAGAACTAAAGGATTATATCAAAGGTTTGGAAGATCAAGTGGCTAAAAAGGATGTACAAGCCCAGTTTTTGCTGGGATGTATCTATTCCGAAGGGATCTTGGTCCCGCAGGATACGAGAAAAGGAATCGAATATCTACGCGAAGCAGCAGATAATGATGATCCTGCGGCGCAATACCATCTATCGAGCTTATATTATCGAGGGGTGACTGGAAAGCCGGATTTTGATAAGGCTTTTCAATGGGAGAAAAAAGCGGCGGATAATCGATATGTACCGGCGATGGGAGAGCTAGCTTGGCTATACAGAGCTGGTTTGGGTTGTGAGCGCGATTTAGAGGAAGCTAAATGCTGGTATGAAAAGGCGATTGAAAAAGGATATGTAGGTGCATACCGGCCATTGGCGGAAGTATGCGAGCTGCTTTTACTGTTCGACGATGCAGTGAAATGGTGGGAAAAGGCCGCAGATTTAAATGATTCTTACGCTTGCTACCATCTGGGCAAGCTCTACAAAGACGGATATGGAAAGCAGAAACCGAATTATCAGAAAGCTGCGGAGTTGTTTCGGAGAGCATCGGAGCCGGAACATAACCAAGTGGAAGCACAATATGAATTGGGACAAATGTACTATTTGGGTTATGGTTTTGTAGGGAGAGACTTCAAGGAGGCTTTGCGATGGTTCCAGTCTGCGGCGGAAGCCGGACAAGTTAATTCGCAATACAATACCGCCTATCAGTATCAGTATGGGTTGGGCGTGGAACAAAATATCGACGCTGCAATCGAGTGGTTTGAAAAAGCGGCAGCACATGGGCATGTGTTGTCCCAAGTGCATGTAGCGAACCTTTATGCCAGTTTACATACTGCGGCGGGATATGAGAAGGCGCGGTATTGGTATGAACAGGCCTGTAAGCAGAATGGTTTCGAAGCGTACCGAAAACTGGGCGATCTATATTTCTGGGGGCTGGGATGTCAGGCGGACCGTGCAAAGGCGCTCCGTTATTACCGGAAGGCGGCCGAACAGGGGGATGACATTGCGAAAGCAAAGCTGGGAATGGGTTTAAAAACGATTCCATTTGAAAAGACAGGAGAATGAGATTTGGGAACGTATACGACGCTGTTGCTGGACGTGGACGGCACGCTCTTGGACTTTAAAGCCTCGGAACGTGCCGCTTTGGAAACGACCTTCCAGCGCCATGGATATTTGCTAAATGATTCCGTTAAAGAGACCTATCATGCGATCAACAGTGCGCTTTGGGGCCGGTTCGAGCGTGGCGAGATCTCCCGCGAGGAAGTGATTTACAGCCGCTTTGTGGAATTGTTCCGCGCGCTTGGCATCGATGGCGACGGGCGCGCGTTTGAAGATGAATACCAGGAAGAGCTGGGCCGGGGGGCGTTTTTGCTTCCGGGGGCCGAGGAGGTTTGCGCATATTGCGCACGGTTCTGCGACCTGTATATTGTCACCAACGGCGTTTCCCGCACCCAGTACAGCCGCCTCCACGATTCCGGTTTGGACCGTTATATGAAAGGGATTTTTGTCTCTGAGGACGCTGGGTATCAAAAGCCGATGAAGGCATATTTTGATTATGTGTTTGCACGCATCCCCGGCTTCCAGGCGGAAAAGACGTTGATCGTGGGGGATTCGTTGAGTTCCGATATCCGGGGTGGCAACAACGCGGGAATCGATACCTGCTGGTATTGTCCAGATGGAGGACAAATGCCCGGCGACGTGCGGGTGAATTATACGATCCGTCGCTTGGAAGAGTTGAAGGATTTGATTGCATGAGGGCTTGCCAAGAGCAGGCCCGCTTTTTCCGGATGGATAGCTGGATTTCGAGAAAATCCGTTAAAATAGGTTGACACATATAGTTCACTATGCTATTATATTAGCACGCTAAAGCGGAGCGGGGAATCCCGCATGCATTTTGAGGAGAAACGGTAGGTTGTTATGAAGAAATACAACAAGATTACACCGGAAGGCACCAAGGATCTTCTATTTGAAGAATGCCTGGCGCGGCGCTATGTAGAACAGACGCTGTCGGACGTCTTTTCTTCCAGAGGATTCAACGAAGTTGTGACGCCGGGACTGGAATTTTACGATGTGTTCGATCCGGATTTTTCCGGAATCAGCCAGGAAACCATGTACAAGATGAGCGACCGCCACGGCCGCTTGATGGTAATGCGGCCCGACTCGACTATCCCGATCGCGCGCCTGACTGCGACCCGGCTGCAAACCTTGCCGAAGCCGGTGCGCTTATATTACAATCAAAAGATTTACCGCAGCAATCCAGGGCTCACCGGCCGCAACAATGAGGCGACCCAGACCGGAATTGAGCTTTTGGGAGCGCCCGGACGCCGGGCAGATTTGGAAGTCATCGTTACCGCAGTGGAAGCGCTGAGCCGCTGCGTCCCGAACTTCCGCCTGGAATTGGGCCACGCTGGATTCTTCCGCGCGTTGGCCGCGCAGCTTCCCATTGGCGACGACCTGCGGGAGGATATCCGCAGCACCATCGAGTCCAAGAATTACGCGGCGCTGAACACCATTCTGGATCAGCTGGAAAACAGCCGTCCGGTGGACGCGATGCGCCGGTTGCCGCGCTTATTCGGCGGGGAAGAGGTCTTTGCGCAGGCGGCGCCGCTGTGCAGTGATGAGACGTCCAGCAAGACGTTGGCTTATCTGCACGAATTGTACCAGGCGCTGGTGGAATTGGGCCTTGGCGACCGGATGATTGTAGACTTGGGGCTGGTCCAGCGCAATGATTATTACACAGGCGTGATTTTCAGCGCGTATGTAGAAAATGTGGGTGACGCCGTTTTGCTCGGCGGCCGTTATGACAAGCTTTTGGCCCAGTTTGACACGCCGATGCCCGCGGTTGGTTTTGGCGTCAATGTGGATGGGTTGGCAGAACTGCTGCTCAAGCAGGGAAAAATCCCGGCGGCAACGCCGGTGGAAGTCTTGGTGCACAGCGACGAAGGGTATGAGATCAAGGCGTTGCAATATGCATCCCGCCTGGCGGGGCAAGGCTGCAAATGTGAGAGTTCTGTATTTGAGACGCGCGAGGAGGCCCTGCATTATGCAAAGGTGCGGGGAATTCACCGGGTCGACTGTGTGAGCGATTGCGTGGAAACCATCAATCTATAGGGGAGTCGTTATGAAACCATTGAGAATGGCCCTGACAAAGGGCCGGTTGGAAAAGGATACCGTGGCCCTGCTGGAGCGCATCGGCTACGATTGTGAAGCGGTCCATAACAAGGGCCGGAAGCTGATCTTGCCCGTGGGAGACCGCTTGGAAGTGGTGCTTGCAAAGGCGGCGGATGTCATCACCTATGTGGAGCACGGCGTGTGCGATTTGGGCGTGGTGGGGAAGGATACCATCATGGAAAACGGGACCAGCTTCTATGAAGTGTTGGACCTGGGGTTTGGCCGCTGTAAATTTGCGCTGGCCGCGCCGAAAGGAAGCGATTTCTTTGGCGGGTATGCCAGCCGGACCATTGCTACCAAGTATCCCAATGTGGCGCGCAATTATTTTGAAAGCAAGGCGATGGACATCCGCTTCATCAAGATCGAAGGATCGGTGGAGCTGGCCCCCCTGCTGGGGTTGTCCGATGCCATTGTCGATATTGTGGAAACAGGTACAACCCTGAAAGAGAACGGCCTGGAGGTCGTGGAGACCATCTGTGACATCTCCGCACGTTTGATCGTGAATACTGCAAGCCTGAAACTGCGCAAGGCGGAGATCGAAGAGCTGGTTGCGCAGATGGAACAGGCAAAGGAACAGGCATAAAGGAGGCGGGAGCGTTGATTCAATATGTGAAACAGGGCGGCGATTTTGGCCGCGCCTTTATCCAGCAACTAAAGGAGCGCAGCGCGAATTCCGGCAAGAAGGTGGACGACGCTGTCGCTGAAATTGTAGAGACAGTGCGACGCAACGGGGATGCCGCTGTGCGCATGTATACGGAGCGGTTCGACGGAAGCGTCCCGGAACAATTGGTGATTGAAAAGGCGGATATGCAGGAGCTGATTAAAGCATGCGACCCCGCCTTTGTTGCGGCTTTGGAGAGAGCAGCTGCAAACATCCGGGATTTCCATGCCCGGCAGAAGCAGCAGAGCTGGTTGCAGACCGAGGCCAACGGGGTCATTATGGGCCAGCGTGTGCGCGGGCTTGCCCGTGTGGGGCTGTATGTGCCCGGCGGCACGGCTGCCTATCCTTCCTCGGTCTTGATGAACGCGATCCCCGCCAAAATCGCCGGGGTCAAGGAGCTTGTCATGGTGACGCCGCCCGGAAAGGACGGCAAGCCCAACCCGGATATTCTGGCGGCCGCGCTGGTGGCCGGTGTGGACCGCGTGTTCCTGGTGGGCGGAGCGCAGGCTGTGGCAGCGTTGGCCTTTGGAACGGAGAGCATTCCCAAGGTGGATAAGATCGTTGGGCCGGGAAATATCTTTGTCGCTACGGCAAAGCGCCAGCTCTATGGCACGGTGGACATCGATATGATTGCCGGCCCCAGCGAGATCCTGATTCTCGCAGACGATACGGCAAATCCGGAATTTTTGGCAGCGGACCTCATGTCCCAGGCGGAACACGATCCGCTGGCCTCTTCGATTTTGCTCACCACTTCGGCGCGCATCGCAGAGGAAACCATCGCCGCTGTTTACCGCCAGATCGAAGGCCTGTCCCGCAAGGACATCATCAACCAATCCCTGGACAATTTTGGCGCAGTGATGCTGTGCAACGATATGGAGGAAGCGGTTGAGTTTGCCAATGCATTGGCCCCGGAACATCTGGAGGTCTGTGCCGCGAACCCGATGGAGTTTATCGGGAAGATCGACAACGCGGGATCGGTGTTTCTCGGAAACTGGTCGCCGGAACCTCTGGGTGACTACTTTGCAGGGCCGAACCATGTGCTTCCCACCAGCGGGACGGCGCGCTTTTTCTCCCCGCTTTCGGTGGACAGCTTCGTCAAGAAGTCCAGCTTCATCTATTATACGCAGGACGCCTTGATGCAGGCAAAGGAGGATATCATTAAGCTCGCAGAGACGGAGGGCTTGACCGCGCACGCCAATTCGATCCGCGTACGCGATAAGCAAGAGGCCGCCAATTGAACGTCCATTATAGAACGGAGGAACGACCATGCCCTATACGCTGAACGATAAATTAAAGGATTTGAAACCGTATGATCCGATTTCCGGAGATTACTCCATCCGTTTGGACGCCAACGAGTCCTTTTTGGAATTGCCCATTGAGCTTTTGGAAAAGGCGCAGTACGCCATGGCGGACATTGCGTTCAACCGGTATCCCGACCCGAATGCCACGGAGCTCTGCGAAAGCTTTGGCGCTTACTACGGCATTGACCCCGCGCTTGTAACTGCGGGCAACGGCTCGGATGAATGGCTGTTTATCATCGCATCGTCGTTCCTGATGCGCGGCGATAAGATTTTGACCGTGGAACCCGACTTTTCCATGTACCGCTTTTATGGCTTTTTGGCTGAGGCGGAGAGCGTGGTCTATCAGAAAAAAGAGGATCTCACGATCGATGTGGATGCATTGATCGCCGCGGTAAACGAGAGTGGGGCGAAGGTGGTCCTGTTTTCCAACCCCTGCAACCCGACGTCCCTTGGACTATGCCGCGAAGAGGTACGCAAGCTGATTACCTCCGTTTCTGCGTTGGTGGTCCTGGATGAGGCATATATGGATTTCTGGGAT
Organism: Anaeromassilibacillus sp. D41t1_190614_C2; assembly: GCF_015558525.1. Lineage (NCBI taxonomy): Bacteria > Bacillati > Bacillota > Clostridia > Eubacteriales > Acutalibacteraceae > Anaeromassilibacillus > Anaeromassilibacillus sp. D41t1_190614_C2. The sequence continues at coordinate 114,218 of NZ_JADMOD010000009.1, forward strand.
CAGTCCCTCCTGGGCGAGGTGGCGCAGTATGACAACCTGATTATTTTGCGCACCTGCTCGAAGGCGTTTGGCATGGCGGCGGTCCGCCTCGGCTTTGCCGTGGCAAATCCGAAACTGACGCAGACGCTGCGTGCGGTCAAATCCCCGTATAATGTAAATTCAGTATCGCAAAAGATTGGTGCGCTCGTGATGAACGAGCAGGAAGTTCTTCATCAAGCGTTGGACGAAATCATCCTTTCCAGGAAGGCGCTCCAGGCTTCTTTGAAAGAGCTGGAGAGCAAATATCCGGATCAGTTGTATGTCTATGACAGCTGTACCAATTTTGTGCTGGTGCGCATGCCAAGGGCCAAAGAAGTGTTTGAAGGGCTCCTGGAGAGGGGAATCGCTGTGCGATTTATGGGCGATACGCTCAGAATTACAGCGGGTAGCGCGGAAGAAAATGCACAATTGTTAAAAAATTTAGAATCTCTACTTTCATCCTCCACAAATCCGTAAAAATGGTGTAAAATAAATTGGATTCAAAAAGTGAGGTACAGCTATGAGAACCGCACAGGAGACCCGGAAGACAAAGGAAACCGACATTGCCATAGCGCTTTCGCTGGACGGCGGCGCCGTAGAGATCTCGACAGGAATCGGCTTTTTTGACCATATGTTGACGGCCTTTGCCGTACACGGCGGCTTTGGTTTGCAGGTCAAGGCGGCGGGAGACCTCTATGTGGACGGGCACCACACCGTGGAGGACACGGGGATTGTGCTCGGGAAGGCGTTTGCCAAGGCGCTGGGCGATAAGTCCGGCATTGCGCGCTTTGGCAGCTTTTACATCCCGATGGATGAAGCGCTTGCATTTGCCGCGGTGGACGTGAGTGGAAGGCCATTTTTGGCATTCCGGGCGGAATTTTCCCAGGAGCGCACAGGCGAATACGATCTGTGCCTGACGGAAGAATTCCTGCGCGCATTCGCTATGAATGCCGGGATTACGCTACATGTCCGCTTGGAATACGGGGCAAATGCGCACCACGAGGTGGAGGCGATTTTTAAAGCGGTCGCCCACGCGTTGCGGCTGGCAACGGCCCAAACCGGCGGCGGTGTCCTTTCCACAAAAGGTTCCCTGTAAGTTCCACCTGTAGTTCCTTTTTGCAACGGAATTTTATGGAATACGGAATAGGAGGTAGGCAAGAAGATGGTTATTCTGCCTGCAATTGACATCAAAGATGGAAAATGTGTGCGCCTTGTACAGGGAAAGTACGATTCCGCTTATACCGTTGCGGAAAGTGCAGCGGACACAGCCAAGGCCTTTGAAGCGATGGGCGCAACATGGCTCCATATGGTGGATCTGGACGGCGCAAAAGAAGCAGTCCCGGTGAATACGGATATGATCTTTGACGTATTGAAGCAGTGCAATTTGAAAGTCGAGTTGGGCGGCGGAATCCGCAACATGGAAACGATTGATTATTATATGGACCATGGCATTTCCCGCATCATCCTCGGCTCTGCCGCGCTGAATAATCCCGCGCTTGTCAAGGAAGCGGTTGCCAAATACGGGGATAAGATCGCTGTCGGCATCGATGCCATCGACGGAAATGTTGCGGCGGAAGGCTGGACGCAGACCTCTACCGTGAATTATATTGATTTAGCCAAACACATGGAAGACGCTGGAGTGAAATACATTGTCTTTACGGATATATCCCGCGACGGCATGATGGACGGCCCGAATTTCACCATGCTGGACAAGCTCAACCGTTCGGTGTCCTGTAAGGTGATCGCCAGCGGCGGCGTCAGCAGCTTGACGGACATTGTGGTGCTTACGGCGCTGAAGCTGCACGGGGCGATCTGTGGCCGTGCGTTGTATACGCGCGATCTCAGCCTGCGCCAGGCAGTCGACCTCTGCAAAGGGGTCAAGGAGGCGTGATGGAAGGGAAATACCGCACGGACGATGCGTTCATTGAGAGCTTTTTTCAGAAGGGCGATTTGCTGCCTGCCATTGTGCAGGAGGTCGGCACAAACGAAGTCCTGATGCTTGCCTATATGAACCGCGAATCTATGAAAAAGACGTTGGAAACGGGTTATACCTGGTTTTACAGCCGTTCCCGGCAGGAGCTCTGGAATAAGGGGGCCACGTCCGGCCATCTACAGAAAATTATCAGCATCCATGGGGACTGCGACAGCGATACGCTCTTGGTCCAGGTGGAGCAGACGGGGCCGGCCTGCCACACCGGTGCGCACAGCTGCTTTTTCAATGAGATTTGGCGGCGGGACGAGTAAATTGAAACGATAAAAGGGATGAATGGTTTATGAATGACACCCTCAAGAATTTGTATGAGACCGTTTTAAGCCGTAGGGACAGCCATACGGAGGGGTCTTATACCTGCTACCTGTTTGAGCAGGGGTTGGATAAAATCCTCAAGAAATGCGGAGAAGAGTGCAGCGAGGTGATTATCGCGGCCAAAAACGGCGAAAATCACGAGACGGTGATGGAAATTTCCGACCTGCTGTACCATTTGATGGTCTTGATGGTGCAGTCCGGCATCACCTTGGAAGAAGTAGAGGCCGAATTGGACAAGCGCAGCAACAAGACGGGAAATTTGAAGAAATTCCATTCGGTTGATAAAAACAGCTGAAAGAAGGCTGGGTTCCGCAAAATTTTGCGGAACCCAGCCTTTTTATCGCTTTCAGCATGACAAAACCCCCGGTTCTACCGGGGGTAGGTAAAAAAACCTTGGCAAAAGAAAAAGTAAA